>JAEDNB010000016.1 GCA_016302725.1 Lentisphaeria bacterium | reverse complement strand
ACGGAGAGTCTGGGCCATGCCAGCATGGCCCAGACTGGGATATTGCATTATGTTACTGCTTAATTTGATTCTGGAAATCTAGTTATCTAGTTATCTAGTTATCTAGTTATCTAGTTATCTAGTTATCTAGTTATCAATTAAATACAAAGGAGTTTCCTCGATACGCCAATTCGGAGGCGAAGGGCCTCTGTCGGCCTGGGGGCTTTCCAGGAACCGAACGCCGGGGAGGCAGGGGGGGCAGCGCCGGGGAGGCCCGGCGATGACGCGCCGTCGCAGGGGGAAATGCAGGGGAAGGGGGTGCACGGCAGGGCATTTCCTTCCCCGCAGCCCCCTGCGACGGCGCAAGGCAGGCGTGCAGCGCCTGACGCCACCCCGCCCCCTTCCGTCCCTCCGTGTGCGCCGCAGGCGCCTTCCGTGCCCTCCGTGTTTCCCCAGCGCCCCGTGTTTCTACCGTTCCACGCGGAAGACGCGGGTTTCGCAATCGGCGAAGGGGATCCAGGCGGTGTTTTCCCGGTCCACGGGGAAGACCTCCCCAGTCACCATGTCGGCGAGGGCGCGGCATTGTGCGGGCATATGGAGTCTACGGACACCTCCCTGGTTCACGCAGACCGCCAGGGCATCGGGGGAGGCCCACACCAGGTCAGGGGTCTGTACATATTGATGCACGCCGGCCTTTCGATAGAGGGAGAGGAGCAATTCCCGGGGCAGTTCGGTGATTCCGGAGAAGAAGAGATGTCCCTCTCCGTCGCGTCCCTCCTTCACGCCTATGGCGGCCATTCCCATGGGGGTTCCGGTGGCCTTGTCCAGGTATTGTCCGAGGATGAGGACATCCGGGGCATTTTTCAGCCATGCCATCAATCCGCGGTCTGGGGCGGTGCACCAGGAATTTCCGCTGAAAGTGCGTACGGGGAAATCCAGTGGCAGCCAATCGCCATCGGGGGAATCCATTTTAATGCAGGGGATGGGGGAGTTTTCCCTGGTTGTCAGGGCCAGTGGCAGTCCGGTGAAGGCGGCGGGTCCCTCCTGTGGGGTCAGGTTTGAGTCCTGTGGGGGGATGATTCCCGGGGTTCCCAGGAAAGCCAGGGTGCATCCTTTTCTGCGGAGTTTCTCCAGGGCTTCCTTTTGCCGGGCATCCCAGGCGAGGCTCATGGGGAGGAAGAGGAGGCGGATGCGCTGGGGGAGCCGTTCCAGGTCAGGGGTCAGATAGACCTCCACGGGGGCGCCCAGATAACCCAGGGTCCTCTGTAATCCCCGGATGGCGGCGGAGGCCTGGGGGGTCTTCAAGGTCGTCCAATAGAGGGATTCCTCATCCAGGAGGACGGCGACCTGGGCCACCGGCTCACGGCTGAGGCGGAGCGTGGTCTCCTCCATGATTCTCACGCAGTCCCGGATGGCCTGTGCCAGGGGTTCTCCGGTGAAGGGGATGTACCCCACGTCAAACCACCACTGTGCCATCCCAGTGAGGAGGCTGTGCATGGACTCCTTGATTTGCTGGCGGGCATCCCCCTCCGGCGAATCGGGGCTGCCGTATCCTGGCGCCTGGGCGGCATGGGTGCGCATGTCGTTTTCCACAAACCAGAACTTATTGTGGAGTTGGAGGGAATCCACGGCTCCCATGGCATAGGGGAATCCCCTGCCCCCCTCCTGGCGGTAGGCATAGCCCGTGGGGCTGCACAGGAAATCCACCTCGGGGGCCTCCAGGAGGCTCTCCACCCCCAGATGTCCCGACAGCAGCAGCCGGTGGTTGCCCGCCAATTCATTCATGTATCCGTAGAAGGCCCCCACCAGGAGGCGTCCGCCCGTGGCCTCCTTGATGGCCCGGCAGAACTCCCGGATGCACTCCGCCACATTTTCCCCGTGGTAGCGGTTGTAGTCGGCAATCCTCCTGGCCCCGGGCATCTCCTGCAGCATTGTCCCGGGATAGCCGGCGCTGCGCTCCCGTGGGGAGGGCTGGAGGGCGCCTTCCAGGGTCGCGTCGGGATCCCCCCAGGCTCTCTGGAGAGCCTGGTCCGTGCCGTAGCGTCCCTTCAGCCAGCGCCGGAATCCCTTTTCCGAGGCGGGGGAGTAGTCGGCGAAGACCACGTCGTCCAGCCCCCACTCCATCCACTCTTCGGTCTGTCCGCTGGCCAGGACGAAGCCCGCCAGGTGGTCTGCGTAAGGGGTCTTTGCCAGGAACTCCATCATCTTCTTCAGTCCCTGGACGGTGTATTCCCTCCAGGGCAGGCTGGCCCAGGAGGGGGCTGGTCGTCCGTTGAAGGAGATGTAGGGATGGTTGGCCTCCGGTTCCTCGGGCACGCCGAAACGGACCATTTCCTGGGGATGCTGCCTGCTCCACCAGCGTGGCGCATGGAGATAGAGCCGGACCACCACCATGGCCTGTGGGTTCACGGAGAGGACATTTCGCATGCGTCGGTCGAATTGGCTGTAGTTGTATTTTCCGGGCGCGTATTCGGTGAGCATTTCCAGGTTGTATGCGCCCTCGGTAGGGGTGCTGCAGAATCCGAAGATTTTGACCCCGGCCTGGGAGAAATATTGGATTCCGGCGGGGCCTTCGGTGGTATAGGTGGCCCTCATTGCCCCGGTCATGGGGGCATTTCCCTTCCAGATGGTGGGGCGTCCCCCGAAGGGCTTCACCGACATGGCGGGGAACTCCACGTCCTTCCTGCCCGCGATATGCAGGGTGAAGGAGGAGGCCTCCCCCGCCAGGCTGGCCTCACCGCACTCCAGGACGGCACGATACTCCCCGTCCAGCAGGAAGGGGGTAAGGAGGATGCTCTGTGCGGGGATGCGCCAGCGCCGTCCGCCCTCCTCCACCTTCTTTTCCAGGGTCAGGGGCAAGGCGGGCCACTCCTCCCCCTGGAAAGTGGGTCGCAGCACCAGGCGCGCCTCCCCATCCCCCGGGATGCGCTCCGGGAAATCCACCGTCATGGCGGGGAAGGCGGCGGGCTTTCCCGCGCTCCATTCCCCCGGGAAGGGAGCATGGGGGGCGACCACGCCCCGGCAGCGCTCCCCGGGATTCTCCTCCCCACGGATTTGGGAGAGTTGGAAATGCGTGGTCACTCCGGCGGGGAGGGGTTCGCAGGAGAGATGGAAGAAGCCGAAGGGCTTTGTGACGGGGAGGGGAGGCATTTCGCCGTTGCCTTCCGAGGGATGAGAGGCGTCTGCCTGGAAGACCAGTTCATGCCACTCTCCATCGGCGGGCAGTTCCCGCCGTTCCGGGAAATACCAGGCATACCATCGGCTGGTTCCGGGGACGCCCTCCCGGCTGGTCATCCAGGAGCCCCGGAAGACCAGGGGGGCCTTTCCCAAGTTGCGCATGCGGAAGACCACCCTGGGGCGGTAGTCGATTCCCTCTGGGCGCCAATAATTCAGGTCCACTTCCACTCCCTCCACCAGGGGTTCCTGGTAGAACTCCAGGGCACTGTCCCCGGGCTGGTAGCGCAGTTCCCGTGCCTTCCAGCGCAGGGAAGCCTTGGGATACTCCCAGCCCCCGTCGCAGTCGAAGTAGCTTTCCGAGGAGCCGTCGTAGTAGAGGATGGCCTCATCGGCGGGAGGGGTGTCCTGGGCAAGACCGGGCAGGAGGGCGAAGGGGAGGAGGAGGCAGAGGAGGAGTTGTCTCATCATGGGGAGGCAGGGGGAAAGAGGGGCTATTTTCGGGAACGGAGGAGGTCCGCCAGGGGGAGGAGGAAGCCGCCCAGGGAATTTCCCAGGGTCATGAGGAGAGTCACCCCAAGGGTGCGGAGGCTCCAGGCCCCCGCCGCCGAGAAATAGAACATGTTGGCGACGCAGTGTTCGAAGCCGCAGAGGATGAAGACCACGACGCAGAGGAAGACCGTGGCCATGCGGAAGGGGGTGGGAATCTCCTGGCGCCGGAAGGTATCCACCGCCAGATACATGAGGATGCCGCAGAAGAAGGAGAGCACCAGGAGGCTTACCCAGCCATCGGACAATTTCGCCAGGCAGAGCCCCTGGAGGCGCCCAGCCAGGGCGGGGAAGGCGCGGCTCTGGCGCAGGAGGGCGCCCACCAGGGCGCATCCCGCCAGGTTTCCGCACCAGATGTCCAGCAGTTCCAGGAGATAGCGCGGGGTCCTGCGCCCCTGCAGCACCAGATAGCCGATGGCCCCCGTATACAGTTTGAAGCCCCGGCACAGGATGGTCATCAAGCCGAAGGCGAAGAGAAACGCCCCCAGGGCGGGCGGCTGGACGGAGACGAAGACCGTGCCGGCCATGCCAATGAAGAGCCCGGAGAGCCCCGCCTCCAGGAAAATCCTACCCCAAGGTTTCCATCCAGATTCCGTCTGTTCCGTCTGTTCCATTTGTTTTCCCTGCCTGGCCCGTCCATCAGGCGCAGGCGCATTGTTTGTTTTCCTGGAGATTTTCCGCGAGATCCGTCGGGAGCGGGCTTGTTTTCCCCCCTGCGGCCTGTGTGTAGGGGTGGGAGGCCCGCCGGCGGCGTCTTCCGCCGTGTGGGTTGTTCAAAGCACGTCGTCCTGTCCCTCGCTTTCGTCCGGCACCACGAATGCCTCGTCCTCGGTGACCTCGAAACTGGGGCTTTCCTTTTGGATGAGGCAGCGCACCAGGGAGGGGATGGGGATGGTGGTGACAATGGAGAGGAAGATGATGGCATTGAAGAAATTGTCGTCCAGCATCCCCAGGGTTTTTCCCAGGGCGGCGGCGGCCAGGGTGGCGGAGAGTTGCGGGACGGTCATGAGTCCTGCGCAGAGTCCCTGGGTATTGGGGAATCCGGTGAGTCGCATGGCGAGCCAACCGGAGAGGATTTTGCTGCAGACCAGTCCGCCCACGGTGAAGAGGACGATTTTCAGGTTGCCCAGGTCGGCCATGACGCGGAGATTGGTGTCCATGCCGATGCTGATGAAGAGGAAGGGGATGAGGAATCCGTATCCGATGCCCTCGAACTTATGGAAGATGGTGGCCTTTTCCTTCAGGATGGGGGAGAGGGCCAGTCCTGCGATGAAGGCGCTGACAATCAGGTTGATGCCGATGGCCTCCCCCACCAGGACGGTGAGGAGGATGACCAGGAGGAGGAAGGAGATGAGGAGGTCTTCGTTGGCGGTCAGCCAGTGCATCACCCGCTTTCCCACCTGCCAGACCACAAGGGAGGAGATGACGATGAAGAGGACCACCATCGCCAGGAAGACGGGGAGGAAATAGTGTCCCAGGAGTGCGGGGTCCAGGCGGTCCACCAGGGAGATTCCCTGGCTCCCGCCCCTGGCGCCCAGGGAGATTTTCTGGCATTGTGCGCTTACCGCCAGGAGGATGATACTGGCAATGTCGGTGACGACCGTGGAGATGAGCACCGCCGCCCCGAATCGGGTCTTGGAGAGCCTCAATTCCCGCATGACGGGGAAGACGATGCCCACGGAGTGGGAGGCGAAGAGGGAGGCATAGAGGAGTTTTCCGGGAAAATCCTCGGGACGGAAATATCCGTAGACGAGGAATCCCGCCACGGCGGGGAGGGCGAAGGTGAGCAGGCTCAAGGCAATCACGGGGCCGCGCACGCTTTTCAGCAGTTTGAAATCGGCTTCCATGCCCGCCAGGGCCATGAGGAAGACCAGTCCCAGGGAGCCCAGGGAATCGATGAAATGGCGGAAATAGCTCTCCATCTGCGCGGCATCCCCCGACAATGCCTGGGAGAAGGTGCCGCTGAGGTGGTGGATGAGGTTGAACTGCCCCTCCCCCATGAGCATGCCCGCCACCAGGAGCGCAATCACCCCCGGCACATAGAGTTTCCGCAGCAGCAGGGGGAAGATGGTAATCACCGCCATGATGCAGATGAAGAGAAGAAGGAAGATGTCGCTATTCATGGGAGCGTGGGTTCACAGGATTCGTTTCTCGGGTGCCGCAGGGGGGGGCCTCCTTCCCGGCGGGAGGCGCCTCTTCATCGGGAGGGAGGAAGCCCAGGCGGCGGAAGTGCGCCACCCACTCCTCCACCAGGTCGTCGGGGGTGCTGGTAGCGCTGGCCAGCCCCACTGTGTCGACCCCCGCCAACTCCTCTGGCGGAAGGTCTTCCCCCTCCTCCAGCATTCGACAGGGGCCGGGACAATGCTTCCGGGCCAGCTGCAGCAGGCGGCGTCCGTTGGCGCTGTGGGAGGAGCCCAGGATGAAAACCCTGTCGCACTGGGGAGCCATTTCGGCCAGGGCATCCTGGCGGACGCGCTGGATGGGGCAAAGTTGCGCCCGGTTGTGGAGGCGGGGCGCCTTCTCCGTCAGGATGCGTTGCACCTCCTTCAGTTCCTCCCTGTCCCGGCTAGTCTGGGAAAAGAAGAAGGGGTTTGGGGGAAGTGTGGCCAAGGCCGCCGCCTCCTGGGGATTTGCCACAAGATAACAACGTCTTTCCCGGAGGCAGTCCTGGAGGGCCAGGATTTCGGGATGTCCCGCCTCCCCCAGCAGGCAGACAGTGGCTTCCCGGGGAAGGCGCCGCAACTGGTTTTGGAGATGGAGGATGACCGGGCAGGTGGCGTCATGGACCTCCAATTGCCGTTGCCGGCAGAGGGCCAGGGTCTCCCGGGTGGTGCCATGGGCGCCCAGCAGAAGCCGTCCCCCCCGGGGCACCTGACTCACCTCCTCCACGAAGACGACCCCCTCCTCCCGCAGTTGTCGGCTCACCTGGTGGTTGTGCACCAGGTCCCGCAGCACATACAGCGGCCTGCCAGGGCAATCCGCCAGGAGCCAGTGGCAAAGGGAGAGGGCGCGTCGCACCCCCGAACAGAACCCCAGGGGATAGGCAAGACGGAGAACCCTCCTGGGGTTCCGGGGCAGGACGCCCCCCGTCTCCTGGGAAGGGTTGGCGCTCATGGCATGGCCTTTCGCTGCAATCCCTTGGCCGCCTGGAAGATGGCCTGGAACAGGGTGCGTACCTCCTCCTCCTTTCCCGGGGCCCGGGCAGCCAGGCGTTCCAGGATGCGGCTCTCCCTGCCGGAATCGGTGAGAGGCACGCCGGCGGCCTCCTTGGCCGCCGCCACCTCCCCCATCATCGCCATGCGGCGGAGAAACAATTCGAGAAGTTGGTCGTCAATCTGGTCGATCTCCCCCCGGAGTTCCGTCAGGTCTCTCATGATGCGTGGGTAAGTTTGGGGAATGGGGACAGGCGCCGGGGTCTTGCTCCCGGCAGGCGGGGTGGCGTGGCGTCTCCGCGGGGAAGGGAGGAGGCCCCCTGCCTGGCAGTCGGGGCATTCTATTTCCCGGGGCCGGGATTTGTCTTTCAGGCCTCCCGGGGTTTTCCGGGGTCCTGGGGTGGCTCCTCCGGCGGCGCGGGGGCGAAGAAGGCTGCGGCCAGCCGCTGGTTGGCGGGGGTGGCCAGGACCGTCAGTTCATCCTCGGCCCGCAGGAGTGTTTCCCCCCTGGGGGCGAGCCATTGCCCTTTCCGGGCAATCATGACGATGAAGACCCCCTTGGGCAGGGACAGGGCACGGATGCTCTTTCCGTCGGCGGGGGTATGGGGATGGATGCGGTAGACGGCGGGTTCGTTGCAGGCCAGGTCGTCGGGATTGGCCTCCCCCGCCGTTCCGCCGGAGGGGGCCTGGACGCTGACTTGGTCGAAGGAGATGGGGCCGGTGGGGGAGTTCTGGAAGGGGAAATCCAGTTTCAGCAGCCTGGCCAGGGGCATGATGGTGAAGGACTGCAGGACCACGGAGAGGAGGACCATGCAGAAGACCAGGTTGAAGGTCAGTTCGCACACATTGGTCCCCCCCACCAGGGCGGTTTCCTGGCGGGGAGCCAGAAGCATGGGGAAGGTGGCCAGCATGATGGGGGCTCCTCCCCGCAGCCCCACCCAGCTAATGAGGCACTTCGCCCGGGAGGAAAACCCGCTTCCCGCCATGCAGAGCCATGTAGCCAGGGGGCGGGCCACCAGCATCAGGAACGCCCCCATGAGCAGCCCTAGCCACCAGTGGCTCCCAATCACCCGGGGATTCGCCATGAACCCCAGGATGGTGAAAAGCACCACCTGCATCAGCCAGCCCAGGGCGTCGGCAAAACGGGAGAAGCTATTGCGGAAGACGAAGCGGTGGGCGCCCATGCAGACGCCGCCCGCATAGGCCGCCATGAAGCCATTGGCCCCCAGGCAGGCGGCCAGGGAATAGGTGAGGAAGACCACCGCCACCCCCAGGACATAGTAGAGGCCGTCGTAGTCCAGGCGGAGATGGTTGAAGAGCCAGACGGCGCACCGGGCCACCAGCAGGCCCGCCAGCACCCCGCCCCCCATCTGGTAGAGGAAGCGGGGCAGGAAGAGGAGCGCCTCCCGTCCCACGGCCCCGGCTCCCTGGGCGGTGCAGAGTTCCAGGAAGAAGAGGGTGAGGAAGGTGGCCATGGGGTCGTTGGAGCCTGACTCGTACTCCAGCAGGGGTTTCAGGTCCCCTTTGAGGCCGATGCGGCGTCCCCGGAGGATGGAGAAGACCGCGCTGGCGTCGGTGGAGGAGATGATGGCGCCGAAGAGGAGGCAGTGTGGCCACAGGTCGGGGCGTCCCGCCAGGGTGGCCACCAGGCTGGCGAAGCCCCCCAGCAGGAGTGTGGTGAGGAGGACCCCCGCCGTGGAGAGGAGTGTGCCGGTCCGCAGCACTCCCCGGATTTCCTTCCAGGAGGAGTCCAGCCCCCCGGAGAAGAGGATGAAGGCGAGGGCGACGGTGCCAATCAGGTTGGCGTGTCGCCAGGGGAGTTGGTCGGTGATGCTCTCCAGGCCGCCGGCCAGGCTGGCGACCGCCAGATGCAGTCCCATGCCAATCAGCAGGAAGACCAGCAGGCCCGGCATGCTGAAGCGGGAGGAGAGCTTGCTGGAGAGGACACACCCCACAATCAGCAATCCGCAGACGAGCATAAGGCCGGGCAAATTGTCGTAGATATGGGGCATGGGCACAGGGGAGCGGAGGCGGAATCGGGGGAAGGCGCCACCCCCGGGGCAGCTGTCCTGGGGGCGGGGGAGGGAACCGCCCTATGCCCCCTGCCCTCCCCGGTTTTGCGGGGAGGCGGGGGGGCGGAATCGGGGCTAGCCGGCGATTTTGCCGGCCATGTTGGTGAGGAACATCATGGAGAAGACCATGGAGAAGATGGCGATGGTCTCCACGACGCCCAGGGCGATGAGGTTGTTGGCGAAGCCCTGTCCGGTTTCGCTGAAGGAATCGCAGGCTCCGGCGGCGGCGCGGCCCTGGTAGACGGCGCTGGCGCCGATGCCCAGTCCGCCCAGGATGCCCACGGCCAGGGCGGCGGGCCAGAGGCGGGGATCCAGGTTGAGGACCTGGAGCATGAGAATCAGGCCGTAGATGGTCTGGGTCATGGAGACGCCGGCGAAGATGGTGAGTTGGAAGGGGGCGGCCTTGCCCTGGAGGTAGCAGCGCTTCCAGCTGCCGATGGCGCTGGCGGCGGCCATGCCGCAGCCGATGGCGGAGCCCACGGCGGCGATGCCGAAGGCGGCGATGCCGCCAAGACCGACCAGGGCTTTTGCGATGTTGGGATCAATCATGGTTCTGTCTCCTGTTGTATGGACGGGTGGATTGTACAGTGAGGGAAAAGGGCAAGGGAAAAGGCGGAAGGGGGGTTCAGCGGAAGGGGCGGTAGGGGCGCCCACCCCACTCCACCCCGATATGCCCGGAGAACTCCAGGGTATTGAGGCGGATGCCGTGGACCAGGACGCTCATGAGGGCCATGGCCACATTCAGCAGGTGGCCCGCCAGCACAATCACCAGCCCCACGGGCAGGAGCCAGGCGTTCTTCTCCCAGAGCATGGCGCTCATGTCGTTGAAGGCCCGGGCGATGTAGACGCTGGAGAGCCCCACGGCGTAGAGCCGGATGTAGGAGAGCAGGTCGCTGAGGCTGTTGATGAAGGTGAAGGGGGAGTAGATGACATCCCCCATGTTGTTCCACTGGATGGAGAAGAGCACGATGAGGACAGTGCCGGCCCCATACATGAGGGAGGGGATGGTGAAATGGGCGAAGGAGTTGTCAATCAACAGGCATTTCACCGTGAAGAAATTGGCCCAGAGGAAGATGGCCCATCCCAGGTTGCCCAGTTTCCCCCGCCAGGTGCGGGAGAGTGGCACCTTCCACAAGTGGGCCAGGGAGAGGTGGATGGCCGCCAGGAAGAAGCAAAACAGTTGGACATTCAACTGGCCCCGGTCCCCATCGGTGAGGCACTTCAAGCCGCCCCAGCCAAGGCCGAACCAGTTTCCGGAAAGCGCCCCCCACGCCAGGATGCAGAGGGACATGCCGGTCATCAGTTTCATGGTGGGCAGGAGGTCCGGGCGACTCTTCCGGGCGCGGAGCAGCCCCCAGAGGGAGAGGGCGGTGAAGATGGCGCCGTAGCCGGCGTCCCCCACCAGCATTCCGCAGAAGAGGGAGAGGAAGAGCATGACCGCCACGGAGATGTCCACCTCCCCGTAGCCGGGGAGGATGCCGATGAAATCCAGGATGACCTTGGCCATTTCGCAGTGCCGGGGCATGGTGAGCTTGGTGGGCACCAGGGGGTCGTCCGGGGCGACCTCCTGGTAGCGCAGGGCCCAGCCATGGCGGGCGGCGGCCTCCCGCAGGGCGTCCAGGTGGTCGGCGGGGAGGAATCCCTGGAGGTAGGCGAGGGCCTTTCCGGAGCGTCCCATGCCGTCCCGTGTGGCCAGGAATTCGGCCTCCCTTTCCAGGCGGGCGTGTTCCTTTCGGAGGAGCGCTTCGTCCATCAGCCAGTGCCGTCTCAGGGTTTCCAGGGCATTCCGGGCCTCCTGTCGGAGGGCTTCCGCCCTGTCCTCCAGGGCCTGGAGGTCTGTGCCGTCAGGGAAGTTCTGCGGGGGGATGGGGAGTTTGTCCAGGGGTGCGGGGGAGATGACCAGGGAGCGCACCTGGTCGCCCTGCCGGGAGACCAGGAGTTCCCGGGTTCCCTTGGGGCACTCCTTCCACTCCTTCAACCATCCCTCCTGGGTGCGTCCATTGCGAAGGAGGAGGGCGGTATGCCATCCCTTTTCCTGGAGGCGTTGGAGGAGGGAGGCGTCGAAATGCCCCCAGGGGCGGAGTTGCTGGAGGGCGCGTTCCACCTTGGGGAGTTCCTCCTGGGCCTTTCGGAGCCGTTCCCATGCGTCCAGGCAATCCCGTCGGCAGGCGTCGCCCTCCTGGCAGGGGGTGGCTTCCCGGGGGAGGTCCTGGCCATCCCATTTTTGGGTGGCGAGGAAATTCAGCAGTCGTGCGGAGCGGGCCACCTCCTCCCGGAGGGATTTCAGTTGTGCGGTGCCCTCCCCTTGGCGTCCGGTCACGTGGAGGCAGCCCAGTTCCCGCAGGCCAAGGAGGCTCTTTTCCCGGTCGTCCGCCAGGCAGACGACCGTCGTCTTCAGCATTTTGTCAATCATGGCAGCTCAGCGTCCCTTTCCTGGCATTTTCCCTTGGCGATCTTGGAGCGTCCCACGGAGTTGGTCTGCTGGTCGCCGATATAGATGTTGATGCGCCGGATGTTCTCCTGGGCGTCGGGGATCTTCACCTTTTCGAAGAGGTTCACCCGCTGGTTCACCACCCGCAGTTCGTCCTCCAGGCAGGCCAGTTGCTCCTCCATGAGGCGGCGGCGCAGGCGCAGTTCCGTCTGGTGGGCCACCAGGGCCAGGGCGTCGTCCAGCCAGAGTGGGGTGGAGAGGAGGTCGACGGGCTGGGTTTCCCACTCCAGGCCCTTGTGGACAGGCACCTCGATGCCGGCGATATTCCGGGTGGAGACGCTCCATTGGCGGACCTTTTGGGAGTCCAGGAGTTCCCGGGGGCAGTCGGCGAAGAGGCGGAGGTCCGCCTTGTGTGCCTGGAGTTCCCGGCGGTCTTCCTCCTCCAGGGCGTCCATCTCCTCCCGGGCCTGCCGCACCTCCATCTGGAGTTGCTGCTTTTTCAGCTGAAGGGTGGGCAGGTAGCGTTGGAAACGCTTCAGCGCATCCCGCTGCAGCTTCAGTTCATTCTTGGTCAGCTTGACTTTCCCCATGGGCCACGCCCTCCCCTAGGACTGGGCGCCGTCGGGGGCCTGCCCCTGGCTGCCGGGCCAGAATTTCCGGAGGAGGTCGCTCTTCACCCCGGTTTCGGCGGGTTCGAAGCACTCGCCCAGGATCCGCCAGCCCAGGTCCAGGGCCTGTTCCAGGGGGATGTTCACCTTCAGGTCCATCATCTGCGCCTCGAAGAACTGCCCGTATTTCAGGAGTTTCTGGTCCCAGGCGGACATACGGAAGCCCATGGACTGCTTTTCCAGGGTGTCCTTGTATTGGGCGTAGAGTCGGATCATGGTGTCCATGAGGGTGCGGTGGTCCTCCCGGGTCTCCTTGTTCACATTCTGCTTCAGGCGGGAGAGGGAGCCGAAGGGCTCGATGTGGCCGCCCTTGAGGTAGAACTGCCCCTCGGTGATGTAGCCGGTGTTGTCGGGGACGGGGTGGGTCACGTCATCCCCGGGCATGGTGGTCACCGCCAGGACGGTGATGGAGCCGGCGTTCTCCCCCCGGAACTGGACCGCCTTCTCGTAGCGGGAGGCCAATTGGCTGTAGAGGTCTCCGGGATATCCCCGGTTGGAGGGGATTTGCTCCATGGTGATGGCGATTTCCTTCAGGGAATCGGCGAAATTGGTCATGTCCGTCAGGAGGCAGAGGACCCGTTTTTTCCGTTCCACGGCGAAATATTCGGCGGTGGCCAGGGCCAGGTCTGGCACCAGGGTGCATTCCACGGTGGGGTCCGCCGCCGTGTGGATGAACATCACCGCCCGGGAGAGGGCGCCATGTTCGTCCAGGGTATTGCGGAAATAGAGGTAGTCGTCGTGCTTCAGGCCCATTCCTCCCAGGACGATGACATCCACCTCGGCCTGCATGGCGATGCGTGCCAGGAGGGCGTTGTAGGGTTCTCCGGGGATGGAGAAGATGGGGAGTTTCTGGCTTTCCACCAGGGTGTTGAAGATGTCAATCATGGGGATTCCCGTGCGGATCATCTTCCGGGGGATGATGCGTCGGGCGGGATTGACGGAGGGGCCGCCGATTTCCACCATGTTGTCGGTGAGGGCGGGGCCGCCGTCCCTGGGGGAGCCGTTTCCGGTGAAGACGCGTCCCAGGAGGTCGTCGGTGGCGGAGACCTGCATTTGGCGTCCCAGGAAGCGGACCTGGGAGTCGGTGGAGATTCCCCTTGCGCCGGCGAAGACCTGGAGGGAGACCCGCTTCCCGTCCAGCCGGATCACCTGTGCCAGGGAGCTGCGCTCCTGGCTCTTCACCTCTGCCAGTTCGCCGTTGGCCACGTTGTCGGCCTCCAGGGTGATCACGTTTCCGCTGATCTGGAGGATGCGGTGGTAGATTTTTCTCATGGTGGGGTCAGGCTCCTATGCTTCGGCCAGTTTGGCGTCCAGCCGTTTTTCGTTTTCGGCGAACTCGGGGGATTCCCAGGGGGAGAAGTTCCAGTCGATGAAGATCTGGCGCAGGTCCGCGAAATATTTCCGGGCGGTCCCCTTGTCTCCGAAGGTGAAGTTTTTCCGCAGGATGGCGTGGAGTTTGGCGAAGACGTACTGTTGCCGCTGGGCGGAGCAGCTGCTGTCCACCTTGTCGAAGGTATCCTGCTGGAGGTAGACGGCGTCCAGGAATTCGCTCTTGAGGTAGACGACGAAATCGGCGTTGGGGGTGCCCTCCTCTCCGATGACCTTCATCATCTGCTCCACCTCGTTTCCGTTCTTCAGGATTTGGCGGGCGTAGGCCACCTCCTCCAGGGCGACGGTGCTCTTGTATTTGCTCCAGGAATCCAGGGGATGGATGGAGGGGTAGCGTCGGGCGTTGGCGCGGTCCCGGGAGAGTGCCAGGAAGGCGCCCACCACCTTCAGGGTGGCCTGGGTGACGGGTTCCTCGAAGTTTCCGCCCGCCGGGGAGACGGCTCCGCAGATGGTGATGGAGCCCTTTTCGCCGGTGTTGAGGCGCACCAGTCCGGCCCGCTCGTAGAAGCTGGCCACCAGGGATTCCAGGTAGGCGGGGAAGGCCTCCTCCCCGGGGATTTCCTCCAGTCGTCCGGACTCTTCCCGCAGGGCCTGTGCCCAGCGGCTGGTGGAGTCCGCCAGCAGGAGCACGTTGAGTCCCATCTGTCGGTAGTATTCCGCCAGGGTGACGCTGGTGTAGATGGAGGATTCCCGGGAGGCGACGGGCATGGAACTGGTGTTGCAGATGATGATGGTGCGGTCAATCAGCTTGCGTCCGGTGCGGGGGTCTTCCAGCACGGGGAATTCCTGGAGGATTTCCACCACTTCGCCGGCGCGTTCGCCCACGGCGGCCACAATCACGATGTCGGCCTCGCTGCGCTGGGAGAGGGAGTGCTGGAGGACGGTCTTGCCTGCGCCGAAGGGGCCGGGGGTGCAGAAGGTGCCCCCCTTGGCCACGGGGAAGAAGGTGTCGATGGAGCGCACCTGGGTGACCATGGGCTCCACAGGCAGGAGTTTTTCCCGGTAGTTGGTGATGGGGACGCGCACGGGCCAGGCCTGCACCATGGTGATATCCCGCTCTTCGCCGGCCTCGTTGGCGGCCTTGGCCACCACGGTGCGGATGGGATAGGCGCCCGCGGGGATGGTCCAGGTGATGCGCCAGAGCCCCTTCCACGCGAAGGGGACCATGATGCGGTGCTGGAAGATTCCCTCGGGGACCCAGCCCACCTGGTCCCCCGCGAAGACCTCGTCCCCGGCCTTGGCGGTGGGGGTGTAGTCCCACTCCCGCTTTTCGTCCAGGGGATAGATGTAGGTGCCCCGTTTCAGGAAGAGGGACTCCTCCGCCAGCCGCGGGAGGGGGTTCTGGAGGCCGTCGAAGACCTGGGTGAGCAGTCCGGGGCCCAGCTCCACCGAGAGGAGTCCGCCGGTGAACTCCACGGGGTCCCCCACCTTGATGCCGTTGGTGGACTCGAAGACCTGGAGGTCCGCCTGGTCCCCCCGCACCCGGATGACCTCGCTCTTCAGGCGCGCGCCGTCCTCCACCTGGACGAAGGCCACTTCGTTCTGGATGACGCTGGTGTCAAAGGCGACGCTCACCAGGTTTCCGTTGACGCCGGTCACGTGCCCGCTTTTCCGTGTTGTCTCGCTCATTGTTGCCGTAATCCTTGCCGGTTTCCGTGTGATGAAATGGGTTCCCCCGCTTATTGTTCCTCGGCGGACACCCGTCCGCGGGCGGCCTCCTCCAGGCGGGAGGCGACGGCCTCCTCAAAGGCCTGGGTTCCCGCCTCCAGGGTGCGGCGGGCGCGTTGCTCCAGCAGCCGGAGTTTCAGGGCGTAGAGCAGGAGGGAGGGGAAGTCGAAGGCGTGTTCCCGGGAGAGTTCCTCCAGGCGGCTCCATTGGAGCGCCTCCCAGGCCTCCTGCTTGGCGGCCAGTCCCTCCATGGCCAGGATGGCCTCCAGCCGCCGCACGTCCCCCGGGCATTCCTCCCGGCGTGGCCTCCAGCTGGGGGAGGCCTCCCGGCGCGTCCGGGCGGCGCGCCACAGGGCGGCGACCTGGCGCATGGTGGAGAGCCACTGGTCCCACTGGCGCAGGACGGGTTCCTCCCGGGGAGTCCCGGGGAGGGGCTGGAGGGTCAGTTCCTCCAGGGTTTTCCGCTCCCTGGGGGAGAGCATTCCCCCGCAGGACTCCAGGAAGGCGCCGTAGTCGGCGGCCCCCTCCCCGGAGAGTCTCAGGAGGGGAAGGGAGGAGAGGATGTAGATGAAATCGCTGGCCATGGGGGTGTCAGGGGGCGATCAGGGCGCCCAGGGCGGGGGAGAGATGGGCGGCGATGGCCTCGGCCAGGGCCTCGTCGGTGAAGTCGTAGACCACCTGTTCCCCCTTCACGGTGACCTGGAAGCCGCCGGAGAGGCGCTTGTCGGGCTTGAGGGAGACGCGCTGGAGCAGGTCCGCCGCCAGGGAGGCGCGGACGGCCTCCTCCAGTTCCTGCCGCCCCTCCTGGGGCACCAGGATTTCCAGGTCGTCCTGGCGTCCGGCCTCCCGGAGGTAGTTTTCACAGAGCTGTCCCACGATTTTCCCCACGGTGCCGGGCTTCAGTTCCGCCTTGAGGAGGGTGCGCACGGCGCCCTCCACCCGTTCCTTGAGTTCCTGGCGCACCTGCAGGAGGACCTGGCGTCCGCTCTGGCGGATGGACTCCTCGGCCTTCTGGCGCAGGGTCTGGCACTCGGCCTCCGCCTGGGAGACCATGGACTCCGCCTTCTCCCTCGCCTGGCGCACAATTTCCTGGGCCTGGGCCTCGCCCTGGGCCACCAGGCGACGGCGTTCCTCCTCGCCCTTCTGGACGCCCTCCTTGTCCAGCCGCTCCAGCAATGCCTGCAGTTCGTCTGCCATAATGGTATGTCTCTCCTTCAAACAGATGCGTTGGGTTCGATGCAAAAAAGGGTTCCCCGCGCCCCTGGAGGGTTCTCCAGGCGGGTTGACGGGTTTTTGGGAAGGGAGGGGGTCACTCCTTTCCGTTCCAGCAGTAGGTGCACAGCCCCCCTGGGGGCAGCCCAATGGCTTTCAGGGTATCCTCCAGGGTCTGGTATTTCAGGGTGGTGAAGCCCATCTCCTGGCGGATCAGCTCCACCATGCGCCGGTATTTTTCCGTGGAGGCGTCCGCATACTCCTCCAGGTGCGCCTCGTCCTCCCGTCCCTCCTCCAGCTTGTGGACGGCCCTGCGGGCGATGAGTTCCAGCGGTCCCCGGGAGGGGGAGAAGTTCAAATAGGGGCATCCGAAGAGGATGGGGGGGCATGCCGCCCGCACGTGGACTTCCTTGGCGCCCCACTCCGGGAGGCGTGCGAAGGTATCCTTCAACTGGGTGCCGCGGACGATGGAGTCCTCGCAGAAGAGGAGGCGCTGCCCCCGGATGAAATCCTGGATGGGCAGGAGTTTCATCTTCGCCACATGGAGGCGGGTGGTCTGGGAATCGGAGATGAAGCTCCGGGGCCAGGTGGGGGTGTATTTGACGAAGGAACGGCGGTAGGGGAGATGGGTGGCGGTGGCGTATCCCAGGGCGTGGGCGGTGCCGGAATCCGGCACCCCCGCCACGGAGTCCACCTCAAGCCCCCGGTCCTGGGCGGCCAGGGCCGCCCCGCAGCGGTAGCGGGTCTCCTCCACGTTGACGCCGTCATAGGAGGAGGCGGGGAAGCCATAGTAAATCCACATGAAGGCGCACATGCGGCAGGTTTTCCGGGGAGGCAGCACGGGCACCACGGAAAGGGTGGCCTTCTCCAGGAGGACCGCCTCCCCTGGCCCCAGCCACCGCAGGATGCGGTAGCCCAGGTTGTGGAGGGCGCAGGACTCCAGGGAGGCCGCCAGGCTGCCGTCCTCCTTCTGCCCAATCACCACGGGGGTGCGCCCCATCTTGTCCCGACAGGCATAGACGCCCTCGGGGGTCAGGACCAGGGCGCTGCAGGAGCCCTGGATCCGCTCCTGCATCTCCAAGAGCCCCTCCCGGACCGTGGGCTTGGTGGCAATCAACGCCGCCGCAATCTCCGTGGGGCCAATCCTGCCCTGGACCAGTTCGGAGAAGTGCACCCCGCCCCGGAAAAGTTCCTTCTGGAGGGCCTCCTGGTTCCGGATGAGCCCCACCATGGTGATGCCGAAGACCCCGAACTCCCCCGCCACGTTCAGGGGCTGGGGGTCGGTGTCCGATACGCTCCCAATCCCCAGGCAGCCGGACATGCCGTCCAGGTGCTGCTCGAACTTGGAGCGGAAGGGGTCCTTGCGGATGTCGTGGATGAAGCGCTGGAAGCCGTTCTCCCCGTAGACCAGAAGCCCCCCCCGGATGTTCCCCAGGTGCGAATGGTAGTCCGCCCCGTAGAAGATGTCTGCGACGCAGGAGGTCTTGGAAGTACAGCCAAAAAATCCGCCCATGGGGAATGCAACTCCTAAAGGTGACGGGAAGAGGGAAGCGCGCCGGGGCCAGGCCCCGGGAAAACACCGGAACCGACACACGCGCAAGGGGAAAAGAAAACGCACCCAAAGCCCCCTCCCCCGGGCGAGTTGTCATAATATAGGCGAAATCCCGCAGTCCATGCCCGGAATTGTCCAAAATATCTGTTCTAAATGGATTTTTACACGGAGGCGCTGCCGCTATACACGGAGGGCACGGAGGTGGTTAACACGGAGAGCACGGAAGGCGCCTCCGGCGCGCACGGAAGGCACGGAGGTGGTTAACACGGAGAGCACGGAAGGCGCCTCCGGCGCGCACGGAAGGCACGGAGGGTTGGCCCATGCTCCGCATGGACCAACCAGGTTTTTCATTATGTTATTGCTTAATTTGATTCTAGAAAGTCTAGAAAGTCTAGAAAGTCTAGAAAGTCTTATAAATACAAAGGATTTACCTCAACAGGAGGATGCCATTCCATTCGAAGGCGAAGGGCCTCTGTCGGCCTGGGGGCCTTCCAGGAACCGAATGCCGGAAAGGCGGGGGCATCGCCGGGGAAGCCCGGCGATGACGCGACGTCGCAGGGAGGGGGTGTCGGGGGAGGGGGTGCCCGCCAGGGCATTTCCTTCCCCGACATCCCCCCCTGCGAAGGCGCAAGGCAGGCGCGACGCGCCTGACGCCACCCCGCCCCTTCCGTCTCTCCGTGCGCCCGGCTTGCCGGGCGTTTCCGTGCCCTCCGTGTTTTCGCGTCAGCCTCCGTGTTTTCGCGTCAGCGTTCAAGGGTCCACGATGGCAGAGACATCCGCCAGGTAGATGCGTCGTCGCCCCCGTCCGTTTTCGTCCTTTTCGTGGATGGAGTCGAAGGTGAGACACCTGCCGTCATGGGACCAACGGGAATGGAGGTCGCATCGTGTGGGGGTGGGGTACAGGGGGTCTGCCCAGAAGGAGCCCACCTGGTATCCCTGCCGTGAGGGGAAGTGGTAGAGGAAGAGATTTCTGGCATATTGGGGGTCTGCCTCGGGGTAGGAATCGGTGACCATCCACTGCTGGTTTGGGGAGGCGAGGCAATGTCCATCCCCGGGGAAATAGTCTTCGGCGACCACCTCCACCTGGTCAGTCTGGTCGTGGTATCGGTAGTATTGCCAATTGGGTTCGTTGGTGCGGACGCCCCGTACCCGTCGGAAGCGGTTGGAGAAGTTGATGACCTCCCGGTCGTTGATCCAGGCGTAGTGGCTGCTCATGTCCTCCAGGTTAAGGGGGAAGAGGTCCGACCCGTCCAGGTTTGCGGTGAACATATGGGTGAGATGGCGTCGGACATTATCCTTCCATGTGCGCCAGCGGTGGAAGAAGGCGAAGCGTGTTCCTGTGGGGTTGAAGAGGAGGTGGTTGAACCAGCTGGGAGTATTCCACATGCCGTCCCTGGGGTATGCCTTCACCACCTGGTCCACGGAGAGGATGAGCCTGGCGGAGTTTTTTTCCAGGTCGAGCAGGAAGATGCCGTCGTCCTCCGGGTGTGCGAAATCGATGCCGGGGTCCTCCAGTCCCTCGTATCCGTATCCGGGGCGTTCGCGTCCCAGCCTTTGGAAATTGATGCTGAGGGCGTAGTGGCGGTCGGGGGAGAGGCAGTAGATGGGTCGGCAGAGAGTGCGGCTCCTGCCGGAGTGGATATCCAGGATACGGGCGACATACTGTCCGTCCTCCACATCGTTGAAGATGACCTCCCGGTCCGAGAACCACTGGAGCATGGAGCCCTGCTGCCAATTCCAGGCCAGGGTCTGTGCCAGGGGTTCGAAGGTGGCCTTTCCGGGGTCGATGACGCCCACCGTGTTTTTCTCGCCGAAGCGGGGCTGTCGGCCCGTAAAGTCCACCCGGTTCCCCAGCAGCAGGGTATCCGTGGAATCAAACTGGAACTTGTCAAAATACCCGAAGAAATAGTGCGCCCCGTCCTTTGGGGTGACTGCCTTCACCGGCACCTCCTTCCGGATGACCTTCTCGCTCAACATGACTTCCTTGGCAGGGCGGCGTCCCCGCCCCATGGGGTTCCTTGCCCCCCGCCTGGGGGAGGCATGATTTATGCTTGCGGCACGGGGAAGCGTCCCTCGCCGCAGGGAAAAACATCCATCCCGCCCTCATCCCGGGAAAGCCTGTCCAGAAGGGACAAGCACGCCTCCGCCCTGGGCGCAATCCCACCCTGCTCCCCCAAGGGGGGGAAGACATGGTGTCGCGGAGGGCGAAGAGTTCATCCATGCGGGATACAGCGGGCTGTTGCCCGGATAGAGGGGGGAGCCGGAAGAGGGCAAAGCCGGTGCGCCTCCCCCCCCCAGGAGGCGCGCCCCTTTTCGCCGTTTCGTCTGTCCGGCCTATTTCCCTGCGGGGGCGGCGGGGGCCAGGCCCAGGAGTTCCTTCGCCCACTCCCGGAGTTTGAACTTCTGGATCTTTCCGGAGGCGGTCTGGGGGAAGTGGTCCA
>JAEDNB010000015.1 GCA_016302725.1 Lentisphaeria bacterium | reverse complement strand
AGCTGGAAGGCCGGGGGGAGGACTGGAATGACGCCGCCGCCAAGGTCACCGACGCCCTCCTGAAGGAACTCTTCGGGGTGCCCGCCCTCTGTACCAGGCCCATCGCCTACGTCATGACCGACGCCAGGGGCAGGAAGGAACTCTACTCCTGCCGCATCGACGGCAGCGCCCAGACCCGCCTGACCAACAACAACGCCATCTCCACGGAACCCTCATGGGGACACTCCGGGGCGCTGGTCTATACCCTGAACCAGGGCAGCTCCCTTCAAATCCTCCTCATGGACCTGGGCCAGAAACGCCAGCGAACCATCTCCCAGTCCCGGGGACTCAACGCCTCCGCCGACTTGTCCCCGGATGGACGAATGGTGGCCCTCCCCCTCTCCCTGGGAAAACAGGTGGACCTCTATCTGCTGGACCTGGCCACCGGCACACGCAGCCGGCTCACCCAGGACCGGGACGTGGAGTCCTCTCCCGTCTTCAGCCCCGACGGCACACAACTCTGCTATGTCTCCGACCGCCGGGGACGCCCCCACCTCTTCCTGCGCTCCCTGGCGGGAGGGGAATCCCGCCAACTGACCCGGGGCGCCTCGGAGTGCGTCTCCCCCGACTGGTCCCCCCGCAGCGGAAAACTCTGCTTCTCCATGCGGGTCTCCGGACAATACGTGGTGGCGGTGCTGGACCCCTCCCAGCCAGACGGAAAGCCGGAGATTGTCACGGAGGCGGCGGGGCAGTGGGAGGCCCCCAGTTGGGCGCCTGACGGCCGCCATGTGGTCTGCACCCGCGCCACGGGAGGCTCCCAGGACCTGTATCTGGTGGACACCCTGCTGCATACCTTCCAGCCGCTGACCAAGGGGGCGCGCCTCTCCCTGCCCGCCTGGGCCCCCGCCCGCTAATCCCGCCCTCAAACGGCGGACAGCCCGCGTAAATCCAATTAGACGCCGGGGGGCTCTAAGACACGACCGCTTGACAGGAAAACACAGGAATGCACGAAGACGCGACAAAGGAGGGCGATGGACAGGAAAAGCGCCCCGAGGAAAAGACCTCCGGCAACAGGACGCAGGCCAGGGACCTGCTGAAGGAGTTGCTGGAACGCCTCAACCCCGCCGCCCTGGATTCCCTCCACTTCGAAGCCCCCGGAACCACTTCGACCCCCCCCGCGGAAAACGCCTCCCCCTCCCGGGAGGAACGGCTGGAGGCCATCCGGAGATTCGCCTTGAAGCCCAGGGAAATCCGCGATGAACTGGACCGCTACGTAATCAGCCAGGACGAGGCGAAGAAGGTGCTGGCCACCGCTGTCTGTGACCACTACAACCATGTGCGCAGATGCCTGGAAAATCCCGGTGTGGCCAAACGGGACTATCCCAAGGCGAATGTCCTTATGATGGGCCCCACGGGGGTGGGAAAGACCTACCTCATGCGATGCATTGCCCGGCTGGTGGGCGTCCCCTTCGTCAAGGCGGATGCCACCAA
The DNA here is from genome assembly GCA_016302725.1 of Lentisphaeria bacterium. Classification (GTDB taxonomy): domain Bacteria; phylum Verrucomicrobiota; class Lentisphaeria; order Oligosphaerales; family Oligosphaeraceae; genus UBA1724. Next base: position 18,840 of record JAEDNB010000015.1, on the reverse strand, counting down.
ATTCTCCGAGACGGGCTATGTGGGCTATGACGCGGAGGACATTGTCCGGGATCTGGTGAAGGCCGCCGGCGGGGATGTGGAACTGGCCCAGTATGGCATCGTCTACCTTGACGAGGTAGACAAGCTGGCCAGCCGTGCGGGGGATGGGCAGAAGGATGTCTCCGGGCGCGGGGTCCAGGTGAATCTGCTGAAGCTGCTGGAGGAGTCCGATGTGCGCCTGGTGGCCCAGAATGACATGATGGGGCAGATGAAGGCCATGATGTCCTTCCAGCGGGAGGGGCGCCTCCCGCCTTCCACCATCTCCACCAAGTTCATTCTCTTCATTGTCTCGGGGGCCTTCAGCAAGTTGGACAACCTTGTGCTGCGCCGCCTGGGCAAGGGGGCCATCGGCTTCCTCTCCTCTCGGGAAGGGGAGGCGGCTGGGGGCGTCGCCAAGGCCACGGAGCAGGGGGAGGGGCGCCAGGAAGGCGCCCTTCTGCGGCAGGTGCAGACCGCCGACCTGGTGGAATATGGCTTCGAGCCGGAGTTCGTGGGCCGCTTCCCGGTGCGCGTTGCGCTGGAAAACCTGGGGGAGAATGAATTGGAGAAGATCCTTTCCACGGCCGAGAATGGCCTCTGGGAACAGTATGTGGAGACCATGGAGGGCTATGGAATCCACTTGACCGCCGAACCGGAGGCGCTCCGGCAAATTGCCCGGGAGGCAGCCGGGGAGCATACTGGCGCCCGGGGGCTGCAGACAGTCCTGGAACGCTTCTTCCGGGACTATAAATTCGAATTGCCCGGCACGGGGGTGGCGGAACTCCACGTGACCCGGCAGATGCTGGAGCATCCCCGGGAGGCGCTCCAGGAACTGCTGAAGGCCAATGCCCGGGAGACCCGACGCCTGGCCTGCCAGGAGGTGGCCGCCTTCGCCCGGCGCTTCCAGGAACAGAATGGATATCTCCTGGAGTTCTCCCCCGAGGCGGAGGAACGCCTTGTGGAAATGGCGGCCCAGGCGGGAAAGAGCGTGCGGGGCTTCTGCGAGGGGCATTTCCGGGATTTCGTCTACGGGCTTCCCCTGGTGGAGAAGACCCATCCCGGCAGCCGGCGCTTTCCCCTGGACCGGGAGGCGGTGGAGAATCCCGGCCAGGCGCTGACCCAGTGGATCCGGGAGGGCATCGGCCTAGAGTCCCCGTAGGCCGCGCCAAGGCCGGGCACCCCGTGGTTTCCGAACCCATAATGCAGGGAGGAAGATGAAGGAAAAGATTGTCATGATTGAGAATGCCCGGGGCATCCATCTGCGCCCCAGCGGCCTGATTGCCGCCGCGCTGAAGGGGTTTCCCGGGCGGGCCTGGGTGCTCTTCCCCCAGGGAAAATGCGTTCCCATCTCCGCCTCCCCCCTCTCCGTCATGGGGCTCTCCCTGCGCCGTGGGGATGTGGTGACCCTCCGGGTGGAAGGGGAGGGGGAGGAGAGGAGGCTGGAGGAACTGGCGACCCTCTTCGGAAAACACTACGATTTCACTTGAACCAGGGAGGGCAATCCCGCATTTCCGGCCATGACCACCAGGGTTCTCACTTTCCTCTCCTTCCTTTTGGCTGCCGCCGCCCTCTTCCTGCTGCCCGCCGGCACGGCAAGGCGCATCCTCCATACGGGCTTCCTCTTCACTCAACCCGCCCGGGAAATCAGCGCCATGGGACAGCGAATCTCCCGGGAGGCCCTGGGCGGACTGCCGGAAAACATGACGCTGGAAGAGCGGGACGCCCTCCTGGCGGAACTGGGCCAGGCCCGGACACAGTTGGCACAGGCCCGCGCGCAGCAGGAGGGGCTCCGCATGGAAAACCTCCAGCTCCAACGGCTCCTGCGGCACTACAAGGCGCCCCATGAGTATTCCCTGGTGGTCGCCGAGGTGACCTCCAGGGGGCTTTTCCTGGGGAAGGTCTGCACATTCCTCCTGGACAGGGGTGCCTCCGACGGCATCCAGGCAGGGCAGGCCGTGCTGGACCAGGATGGCCTTGTGGGGGTGGTGGAACAGGCCACGGCACGCCAGGCCGTGGTGCGCCTCCTCTGCGCCCCGGATTTCTCCCTGCCGGCGGAGAGCGTGGAGCGAAGGACAAGCGGCATCCTGGAAAACCGGGAAGGAAGACTAATGCTCACGGGCACCATGGGGGAGGCCTTCGATTCCCTGGGCTTCGGGGAATGGGTCACTACCTCGGACCTGGGAAGCGAGGCCATGCAACCCGGCATCCCCGTGGGGACAATCCAGGGGAAGGAACGAAGCCCCGATGATTCGCCCGCATATCCCCTTTCCTCCGCCGTGAAGGATTTCCTGGGAATCCGGTATGTCATGGTGGCAATCCGGGGAAAACGTTGAGCCCCTATCCATGAAATTCTCCGATTCCCAGGACCATTCCCTCCTTGAAGTGTCGGTCACCTTCCACCCCGAGGCAATCCGGCAGGCACTCTTCGGAAGACAAGGGTGCCTGCTGCGACTCCTGCGGATGACTTGCTTCCTCGGGATGCTCTATCTCGCCATGGGCTGGGAGATGTGCTCCCCGCGCTTCTTCCCGGAACTCGCCTTTCACCCCCTTCCACTCCTCCTCGCCTTCCTCTCCCTGCGATGCCCCATGGGCCTCCCCATGACCCTGGCACTGGTCGCCGGAATCCTCCTGGACGGCGGAACCGCCTCCCCCCTGGGGATGCACCCGCTGGCTCTCCTCCTCTCCACCGGCGCCGTGGCCATCCTGGAAAAGTCCCCTCTCTTTCCCCAAAATCCCAGGGGATGGCATGCCGCCGCCCTGGCCGGCGGAGGCGCGCATTTCTTCTATGCCGCCGCATGCCTCTGCCTCGCAGGGAACGGAAAAGACGCCCTCTGGCAACTCGGGGCGGGAACCCCACTGGCCGCCCTGGGATATATGCCCGCCCTCGCTTGCTTCCTGGATGCCCTCCTGGGAAATATGGAGGAACCATAGTGCGCTGCCACTAAAGGCGGGAGGGTATTGGTTTATTTAACTTATTGGAATATCGTAGGATAAATGTATGTATCTTCCCTCCTGGGGGGGCGGGGAATCCTTGGGGAGTGTTCTCTGGAAATCAAGGTGTCCCGGACCAAATGGCGTAAAAAACCGGCCCATGCCGTGCATGGCCCCGGCCCTTTGGGGGGATTGGGAAATCGGGCCTTCGGGCTTCCCGCTCCCATTTCCTATCCGGACACCTCCGATACCTGGACCCACGGAAAGGACCGCGACGCCGAGGCCGATGGACAGTTCCGAGGAGCAACTGGACCAGATGGCGCCCGCCATGCTGCGGCCGCTCCCAAATTCCGATTTGACCCGGTAGGGCGCTGCCGGCCGTTGAAGGCCCTGGGCCGAGGGGAATCCTGGCTGCCTCCCCTTTCACCATGGGCCTTTGCCGCCTGGCCTTGCCAGGGAGGGCTGCCGCCTCCCCTGGGGAATCCTGGAGGCGGGGCCCTGCGGAGTCAGAGGACGGCCTGGAGTTTCTTGGCCAGGGATTGGAGGCGGTCGGCGTAGAAGGGGAGGTTTTCGTCCCGGTTCTGTTCGTCGATTTCCTCCTCCAGTTTACTGTTGTCGGTCACGGAGACGGACTTTTTTGTCCCGGTGACATAATATCGGACGGCGTCGCCGGGGGCATATGCCTTGGAGGAGCGTCGGACAAGTTCGTAGACGGCGGAGCGCTTTCCCTTGCCGGAGGCGAGGGACCTGTCGTAGTTTTCCAGGGTCTGGGTGAGGTTTTCCTTCCGGAGGAAATCCCCCAGGGGCCATGCGTGGCGCTGCATTTCCTCCAGGTATTGGCTGGTGAGGGGGGCCAGGTCGTGGGTGTCCTCCAGGAGGATGGCCTGAAGGGCCTGCCGGATGAAGCGCTGCAGGAAGGGTTCCAGCCCCCGGGAGCGCAGGGCGGCGCCGTGGAGGGAGATGGAGCCATCCTGTTCCAGGAGGGCGTAGTTCTTGCTTTTGTAGGAGAACATGGCGGCATAGAGTCCGTCCAGTTCCACTTCGATGCCGGGGGGCAGTTCCTTTTGGATTCTCTCCCGCATTTGTTCCGGGGTGGAGGCGGGGGGCGGGGTGAAATAGATTCCGTCGGTGTCCATTTCCAGGATTTTGGCCTGCTCCTTCTCCAGGTCGTCCCGCATCTTGGTGAGGATTTGCCTTCCGGTGGAGGTGACCCGCTCCGCCAGGCGGTAGTCGTTGAAGGTCCCCTGGGGGAAGCCCAGGTATCCATAGAAGGAGTTGATGAGGATTTTGAAGGAGTTTTGGAGGGCCTGGTATTCCTTTTTGCGTGCGGGGGTGGAGGCGGTCCTGGCGGCGTCCTTCGCCTGGAGGCGGAAGGCCCGTAGATGCCCCAGCAATTGGATGAAGAGTCCCAGGGAGTCGCTGGCGGGGGAGGCGCCCGCCGCCAGCAGGACGGAGGGATAGAGGGAGCGCACGTCCAGGTGCCAGGCGGGGCGGAAGACCCCCATGTTCTCCACGGTGGTGAGCGCTCCTTCGAAGGCCTGGGGGGCCTGGGGGGAGGGCAGGGCGTGGCCCCGGGAGAGATAGGCGGCGCAGAGCATGGCGTCAATGCGGGCGGCATTGCCCCGCAGGATGCAGTCCTGATAGGAGGCGGGGATGAGTTGTGTCTGGTAGAAATAACTGGGGGAGAGCAAGTTGGAAAGCCCTTCCGTCTCCCTGACGTCATCCAGGTTGTATTCGGCCAGCCGGGCGGGGTCTTCCTGGTAGAGCCGGGTGATCTCCTCACCGGGCACATAGACCCGGCCCTCCCGTGCCAGACCGAAGTGCTTGGCGCAGTACTTGAGGCGGTAGGACTCCAATTCCCGCCGGCTGACGTCGTAGAGGCGCACTAGGTGGTAGGTGTCCACCACATGCCTGCCATAGATGTCGAAGCGGGGGAAGTTGAGGATCTGTTCGGCGATGGTCATTCGGCTGGGATGGCTTTTGGCGACTTTGCCGCCTCGTCCCAGGGCGAAGGGGATTTTGTGCCTTTTGCATCGTTCCTGCAGGTAGCACAGGTCGAAGGCGAAGAGGTTGTGCCCTTCCAGGACGTCGGGGTCCCTTTCCTGGATGACCCGCAGCATCTCCCGCAGCAGGCCTGCCTCCCCTCCGCACTCCTGGCTGGTGAGGCATCGTTCGAAGCCGCGGGTGTCCTTCAGGGCGACCATGATGACCTCGTCCCCCGCCACCTTGGCGTTGCAGAAGCGTCCGGGGATGGAGCTGGTGCATTCGATGTCCAGTTGCATGCGGCGGAGCTGGGGGAAGGACATGCCCCGGAAGAGCCGGATGCCCTGGTCGATCATGGCCTGCTGGGTGGCATGGGAGAAGGTGCGGTAGGGGGCCAGGGGGGAGGAGGGGGGCTGTCCGGTGAGGGCCTTGAGTTTCTTCAGGGCCTCTTCGTAGGCCTTGCGGCTTTCCAGGCGCACGCGGCAGCGGTGGGTCCCTTCCCCCTGGAGGGGTTCCAGGTCGCAGGGCATGTCCAGGGCCCGGGCCATTTCCGGGCCGGCGGTCAGGAGCCACCAGCGATAGGGGAGGCGCAGGGAGACGGTCCCCTGGCCATCCTCCGTGCGCTGGAATAGTTCCAGGGAATCGTCTTCATCGATTTCCACGGCCACGATGCGTTGCCATGGGGTGGGAATCACGGCTTCCAGGGAGGAGAGGATATTTTCCATGGGGGGGAGTGGGGGGAAAGGGTGGGGCGGCGGCCGTTTCGCCCGGGGGGAGCGTGTTATCTTACGGGGAATGGCGCTTTCCTTCCGGTGGTGCGCCTTCCGTGTCGTTGGAATCAATGTAGCACCCCATTGCCCATTCCCCCTTTCCCCCTGGGGGCGCGCGCCCTTTTTCCGCCTGTCTGCCTGGAGAGACTTCCCCGTGCCCTTTCTTCGCCCATCCCTGTTCCGCGAGATGCCTGCCTGGGGGCGGGGGTGGCTGCGGGGGGATTTCCTGGCCTTGGGGGTGGAGGCGCTTCTTCTCGCCCTGGGGGTGGCCTTCATCTATTGCTCCGGGGCGGAAGTGGGGGGGGATTTGGCGGGAAAGTGGCTCCGGCAGTTGGCCTGGATTGCCCTGGGCGTGGTCGTCTACGGGGTCATGGCCTCCGTGGACTACCATTTCTGGTGCCGGAAGAGCCCCTGGGGATATGCGTTTGCCGTGGGGCTTCTGGTGCTGGTGCTGGCCGTGGGCCATACCCTCAACAACACCCGGGGATGGCTTCCCGTCCCCGGGGTGGGATACCTCCAGCCCGTGGAACTGGCCAAGCCCTTGACCCTCCTCCTCATGGCCTGGCTGGGCACACGGCCCGCCCTGCGGAACAGCCGCTGGGGGGAGTGGCTCCCCGTCTTCGTCCTCTCCCTGGTGGCCGCCCTCCCCGTGGGGCTGATCTGCCTCCAGCCCGACATGGGGACCGCCCTGGTCTTCCTTCCTGCCACCCTTACGGCAATCTTCCTCTCCGGCCTGCGCAAACGCTGGTTCTTCCTGGGCGGATGCCTGCTGCTCCTGGCCGTCCCCTTGGCCTTCCCCCGCCTGAACCCCTACCAGAAGGACCGGGTGAAGGTCTTCCTGGCCGCCCCCGCGAGGGGCCTTTCCAACGCCTGCGCCCCCCTGCTGCCGGAAAAGACCGGGCGGCGACTCCAGGACCGGGTGGAGGAGTTCCTGGCTGCCGAGGAGGGGCGAGGGCCACGGGATGACTGGAATGCGGTCCAAAGCATGCTGGCCGTGGGCTCGGGGGGCATCTGGGGCAAGGGATTTCTCCAGGGAACCCAGCATGTGCTGGGGTATCTCCCCAAGACCATCGCCCCCACGGATTTCATCTTCTCCGTCATCGCCGAGGAGACGGGCTTCCTGGGGGGAGGGACGGTAATCCTCCTCTTCGCTGTCCTCCTGCTCTGCTTTTTCCGCACCGCCATCACCGCACGGGACCGCCTGGGGTGCGTCCTGGCGACGGGGGCGGGGGTGATTTTCGCCACCCACATCGTGGTGAACCTGGCCATGACCATGGGGGCGGCCCCCATCGTGGGCATCCCCCTCCCCTTTGTCAGCTACGGGGGCTCCTTCATGCTGGGCACCATGATGCTGGCCGGGCTGGTGCAAAGCGTCCAACTGCACGGGGAACCCACTGTGGAGGAACGGCTCCGGCTGGCCTCGGAGGGCTTTGAAGAGGAGGAATGAACATGGGATTTTGGAAGGAAGAGGATGAACGCGGCGCCCTGGAACGCTTCCTGGTGCCCAAACTGGACCTGGCTTTCTGGGTGCGCCTCCTGCTGCTGTCCGTGGGGACCATCCTGGTGGTGCGCTTCGTGGCCACCCCCGCCTTCACCAACGGAGCCAGCATGGTGCCTACCTACGGGGAACGGCAGTTCGTCGTCATCTGGCATCCCGTCTACTGGTATCGCCGTCCACGGGTGGGGGAAGTGGTGGCCGTCCGCTACATCGGGGAGAAGGTGATGTTTTTCAAACGGGTGGTGGCCACCGAAGGGCAAGCCGTGGAGTTCCGCCATGGACGCCTCTTCGTGGACGGCGAGGAGAGCCCATATTACTGGAACCGCCTCACCCCCTGCGACTGGCGCCTCCCTCCCCGCCTCGTCCCGCCGGGCCATGTCTACCTGGTGGGGGACAACCGCTCCATGCCCATGGAGGAGCATCTCTTCGGGCATGTGGACGTTAGGCGCATCGTGGGCATGCCCCTCTGGTGAATGCGGCGACGGAGGCAGGGAGGCCATGACAAGGGAACGGGACATTCCGGCAAGATACTGGACCTATGAGCTAGGGGAGGGGTGGTGCGCCATGGCGGGCAAGAGCGACCTGGACAACGACCTGGTCACCTTCCGGGTGGCCCGGCAGACGGACCATTGGTTCCATCTCCACGGCGCCCCCGGAAGCCATGTGATCCTGCGGGGGCCGGAGGGGGCGGAGGCGACCCGGGAACTCCTGGAGGCCGCCGCCGCCATCGCCGCCTACCACAGCAAGGCGCGGAAGGCGGGGTTGGTGCCAGTGGACTGCTGCCTGGCGAAGGAGGTCTCCAAGCCCCGCCATGTGCCGGCGGGGACGGTGGCCATCGCCCGGAGCCGCACCTTGAAGGTGCGCCCCGCCCTGCCGCCCGGCTACTCCGCCTGAAGCCCACCCAGGAATCGGAAGTGAACATGTCCGGCGCCGCCCCAGCCCCTTTCCCCGGGCTTCAGCCCTACCGTTCCCTCTATGTCCACGTCCCCTTTTGCGGGGGGGGGAAGTGCGACTACTGCGCCTTCTATTCCCTGGGGCATCCCACGGTGGCGCAGAAGGCGGCGTATCTTTCCTGCCTGGAGCGGGAATTCCAGGCCCACGCAGGGGAATGCGCTCCCCTGGAGTCCATCTTCCTGGGGGGGGGCACCCCCTCTTCCCTCTCTGCCGGTGAACTGGAAATCCTGCTGGCCCAGGTACGGCGGCATTTCGCCCTCCTCCCGGATTGCGAATGGAGTTGCGAGGCCAATCCGGATTCCCTGGACGAGGAGAAGCTTTCCGTGCTGCTGGCGGGGGGAGTCAACCGACTCAGCCTGGGAATCCAGTCCTTCCAGCCGTCGGTGCGGGCGAGCCTGGGGCGCCGGGGGAGCCTGGAGGGGTTGGAGGGGCTTCTGCGCGCCGCCCGCCAGGGGGGGCTGCGGCGCCTGAACCTGGATTTGATCTACGGGGCGCCGGGGGAGGGCGTGGACCAGTGGAGGCAGGACCTGGAGAGCGCCTTGCGGCTCTCCCCCGACCATATGTCCTGCTATAGCCTGATTCTGGAGGAAGGGACCCCGCTGGCGCATCGGGTTCGGCCTCCTTCCTCCCCCAGGGAGGCCGAGGAACAGGAGGAGCGTTTCCTGGAGTGCTGGCGGGAATGCGACCGCCTCCTGGGGGCGGCGGGCCTGCGCCGCTATGAGATTTCCAACTTTGCTCGGGAGGGGTGCCACTGCCGCCACAACGACCAGGTCTGGCATGGACAGACCTATCTGGGCTGCGGGCCGGCCGCCGTCTCCTTCAACGGGCTCTGGCGCAGCGCCAATCCCCAGGACCTGGAAGACTGGTTGCAAGGGAGGGCGCCGGAACGGGACCTGCTGCCCCCGGAGGCCCGCCGCCGGGAAATCCTGGCCTTTGGCATGCGCACCACCGCCGGATGGGAGGAGGGCCTGCTCCGCCTCCGGACGGGCCTTGAACTCCAGCGGGTCGTCCACCTCCCGGAGTGTCGCCGCCTTCTTCAAGAGGGACTCCTGGAATTCACGGGAGGGCGGCTTGCCCCCACCCCCCGGGGGCTCCTTCTCAATGACACCATCCTGGAGGCTCTGATTCTCTAAAGGCTGACACCGCAGGACACGGCCCTTTCCCGCTTGCGCCTTCCCCATGGAGGAAGTGCACCGGCCCTTGGGCTTCGCCTCTGGCAAAGCCCTTCCTTCCCGTTATAGTAATTCCCGTTTCCGGTTTTTGCCATTCCCAGCAAAGCTTGCCATTCCCATGCCCATGAAAAAGAATTTGCTTCTTCTGCTTCTTGCCCTCTGCCTTCCCTTCCTGGGACAGGCGGCCGAGAAGAAACGGTACGATGCCCGCTACAACGAGAGACGAATCCGGGAGATTACCCTGGAGATCCTCCGGCAGGTGAAAGTGCAGGAGGAGGCGTACAAGAAAAAGGTGGAGGAGCACGGAAAGCAGGGTTCCGGAATGCCCGGCGGCATGGATCCCTACGGCGGCCCCATGCCTCCTGGCGCCGGTCCCCAGGGAGGTGGGCAGCCCTCCCCACTCCCCCCCTATAAACTGGACCGGAACCTCATCAAGGTTACCATCCAAAAGAAATTCGGCGGCAGCGAGATGGATGCCCTGGGCGCCTACCCCAAGGTGGATGTCCGCACCCGGGAGGAACTGTGGGAGGAGGCAAACCGGGAAGTGAGCGCGTTGCCCCAGTTCCAGGATGTGGACCTGGAACAACTCCGGAAGCAGGAAATCCAAGACGCCATCAAGAAATACCCCCTCTATCAGGAGGGAGAGCGGGTTGAGTTCAGTTTCGCCCACGGAAACGAACCCCGGCGCACCTACAAGGGAGCCTACCGGAAGGACGCCGGACCCCATAAAATCTGGATTGGACGAAACATGCTGAACAAGGACGACCTCCCGGAAATCATCCGGGCGCGCTTCGATCCGGAACTGAATGCAAAATGCCGCCAAAGGGAGGTGGAAAGGCACCTGCTCATCGGCAAAATCCAGTTGGAAAAAGAGGAGGCTATCAGCAAACTGGTGAAGGAAAAACAGTTGCAGCAGTTCGAGAAAAACCTCCCCAGGGGGTGGGTCTATGTGAACGAAACCTGGAAGATGCCCTCTGAAATGGTGGACGACACCCTGGACTACAGACGGGAAGACCTGAAGCGACGCAACTCCCCCCGCGTCGTGGACGAGGTGAATGTCTTCCCTGGACGCTCGAATTGAGTCACACCTTGGCGCCGCCGCAGGCCGGCGCCCCCCTGGCCTCCCTAGGGCCGTGGGCGTATAATCCCCTGCAACGGAGGCAAAAGGGGCGGGCCATGCCGGGCATGGCCCGCCCCTTCCGCATTTCCGGGGCATGACGTCGCCCCGCCTTGGCGGCCTTATGCCTTTTTCCAGGCGGCGTTGACGTAGTCCCTGAGGGCGGCGGTTTCCCCGGGGGAAGGGGCGGGGAGGTCGTCGCCGAAGACCTCCGGATGGAGGGATTTGGAGTATTTCGCCGCGATATCCGCAATGGCCGGGAAGCCTTTCTTCTGGAAGGGGATGTCCAGGTTGCCCGCCCAGTAGGGGGCCTCCGCCAGGTGCTTGAAGCAGTCGATGTAATGGTAGTAGGGGAGTTTTTCGCGGGGGATGGCGACGGCGTTGGCGCACTTCCCCGGGAGGAAAGTCCGGCATCTGCGGAGGGCGTTGATGTCCCGCAGGGTGTAGAAATAGTATCCGCTGAAGCGGGGCGAGGCGTCGATGGCGTTGGGATACTTGTTCACGCAATCGGAGACGAACTCCATTTCGGCCAGGCAGAAGGAGTCCCCCTCGACGGTGTGGAAGCGGGTTTTCCGCACCTCGTCGTAGGGCATGCCCTCCCCGGGGCTGCGCTTGTAGAGGGCCACCAGGACGGGGAAGCCGACGGCCTTGGAGGTGCCAGCGAATTCCTGGCTGGAGAAGACGAGGTGCCGGCAGAGCCTGTAGTTGCCGAAAAACCTCCCGCAGGTCTTGTGGTTCGCCTTCTTGATGAGATAACTCAAGGGATGAAGCACGGCCACCCAGTCGGCCTGCAGCTTGTCATAGGCGAGCAGGGAGGAGAGTCCCAGGTCCCGGGTGCGGACATCCTCGTCCATGGAACAGCCGCTGGATTTCTTGAGCCGCCTCCCGATGAGGGAGGTGGTGTCGTTGTAGGGGGGATTCCCCACGATGGCCATGACTTCGCCCCCTCCCACGCCATACCGCCTCCGGGAGATGCGGCTCAAGGCGTTGAAGGCATGGAATTCGACAAGGGGAAATTCCCGCCTTGCCTGGGCGAGGGCCCCCCGGTCGATGTCGTTCCCCACAAATCGCGCGCGGGGGAAGGATGGGGCCAGTTGGAAGAACGCCCCATAGCCGCAGGAGGGATCCAGGATCACGTCCCCCTCCCCCAGAATCCCCTTCAGCCACTCCCCCACCAGGTCCACGTATTTTCGCGGGGTGTAGTAACTGCCAAGGAGAACCCTCTCTTCGCTGCCAAGATGTGACGGTACGCCAGTGCCCATGGTTTTCATGCTGCAGGCTAATGTAGTTTCGCCAGGCTGTTTCGCCAGCGCCCGCCGTGCGTGTGGACGGGGCCGGGATGCCCCGCCTTTCCCAGGGGGGAGGATTGGGCGGGAGGTGTTAAATTGACGCATCGGCCTGGCGGTTGGCCCGGCATTCCGGACACGCCTTCCCTGCCTTCTTCCCAACCTCTTGCCTCCCTCGCCCTTGTCGAATTCCATCCCCGGGAATCCGCCGGAAAGGAATGGGGATTCTCCCGCCCCTCTGGGTTGAATAATAAGGTAACTTGATTCTATTGAATAAGTTACATTGTTATAACGAGAAAAAAGGGGAGGCGGAGTTTGGTTTCGGTTTCTTCCCCGTTTTTGCCCATGAGCACACCTCCCCCCTTTGTCCATTTGCACGTGCATTCCGACTACAGCCTGCTGGACGGGGCGCAGTCCGTCAAGTCCATTGTGGACCAGGCAGTGAAGTTCGGGATGCCGGCGGTTGCCCTGACGGACCACGGCACCATGAGCGGAGTCTACGCCCTCACCCAACTGTGCGAGAGCCTGCGGGGGGACAAGAGCAATCCCGTGGAAATCAACGGGATTGTGGGCTGTGAGTTCTATGTGGCGCCGGGGAGCCATCTGGACCACGACTTTTCGGAGGAGAACCGGGAACGGTACCATCTGGTGCTCCTGGCGGAGAACTACCAGGGGTATGTGAACATGTGCCACCTCTCCCGGGAGGCCTGGCTCAAGGGGTACTACTACAAGCCGCGCATTGATTTTGAACTGCTTTCCCGTTACCGGGAGGGGATTGTCGTCCTCTCCGCCTGCCTTTCCGGCCAGATTCCCCGCTTGTTGCTGAAGAACCGGGACCAGGAGGCATGGGAGGTGGCGCGGAAATACCGCGACCTCTTGGGGGAGAAGAACTATTTCATCGAGTTGCAGGACCATGGGCTGGAGGAACAGCGGGCGGTGAACGACCGGCTGGTGGAGATGGCCAACAAACTGGGGATGGGGCTGGTGGTGACCAACGACGCACACTATCTCCGGCGGGAGGATGCGGAGGCGCAGGACTTGATGGTGTGCATCGGCACCCAGACAACCCTGGCGGACACCAAGCGGATGCGCTTCGGGACGGACCAGTTCTATTTCAAGAGCCAGGAGGAGATGGGGCTCCTCTTCCCCCAGATTCCGGAGGCGATGTCCAACACGGTGGAGATTGCCAAGCGCTGTTCCGTGCATCTGCCCACGGTGGACCAGGACAAGGCGAACCATTATCCCGCGTATCCGGAGCCGGAGGTCCCCGGAAAGGACCCGGATACCGTGCGGGAGGAGCACCTACGGCGCCTTTGCCATGAGGGGTTGATGTGGCGGTATCATTTTGATCCCGAAAAGGATGAGATTACCAAGGAACGCCAGGTCATCTTGGACCGGATGAACTATGAAATCAGCATCATCAAACGGATGGGTTTCATTAGTTACTACTTGGTGGTGTGGGATTTCCTGCATTATGCGGCAAAGATTGGCGTCCCCCTGGGGCCGGGCCGGGGCTCCGGTGCCGGCTCCCTGGTGGCCTATCTGGTGGGCATCACCCACATCGACCCCCTGCGGTACAACCTCCTCTTCGAACGGTTCCTGAATCCCGAACGGGTCTCCCCGCCGGATTTTGACATCGACCTGTGCGAACGCCGCCGCCATGAGGTCATCGAGTATGTGCGCCGGAAATACGGGGAGGACCGGGTGGTGCAGATCGGGACCTTCGGCACCCTGAAGGCAAAGCAGGTGGTGAAGGACGTGGCCCGGGCCATGGGAAGGAGCTTTGCGGAGGGGGCGCACTTTGCCAGCCTCATTCCCGCCGACCCCAAGATGACCCTGGACATCGCCCTCAACGGCAGCGAGAAGCTGAAGTTCCCCCCCAATGCGGAACTGAAGGCGAAAATTGAGTCGGAACCCTGGTGCCAGGAACTGTGGAAATACGCCAAGGTGCTGGAGGGGTTGAACCGGAACATGTCCATCCATGCGGCGGGGGTCATCATCGGGGACATGCCGGTGGCCAATGTGGCCCCCATCGCCCGGGGCGCGGGGGACGAGGCCATCACCCAGTTCTCCGCCATCCCCTGCGAGTCCCTGGGGCTGCTGAAGATGGACTTCCTGGGGCTGAAGACCCTCACGCTGATCCAGGACGCCCTGGACCTGGTGGAGGCCAGCACCGGGAAGAAAATCCCCGCCAACGAGATTCCCGAGGGGGACGAGAATGCCTACCGTCTGCTGGGGGAGGGCAAGACCATTGCCGTCTTCCAGCTGGAATCGGGGGGCATGCAGGAACTCTGCCGCAAATGGAAGCCAACCCGCCTGGAGGACATCATTGCGTTGATTGCCATCTACCGCCCCGGCCCCATGGAGTTCATCCCGGATTTCCTGGGGCGGAAGGAGGGGACCATCCCCATGGACTACGATGTGCCGGAGATGGAGCCCATTTTGGCGGAGACCAATGGCATCATGCTCTATCAGGAACAGATCATGCAGGTAGCCCAGGCGGTGGCGGGGTTCACCCTGGGGCAGGCGGACATTCTGCGGCGTGCCATCGGGAAGAAGAAATTGAAGGTCATGGAGAAGATGAAGGTGACCTTCCAGGAGGGGTGCTTGAAGCACAACATCGGGATGGAGACCTCGGAGAAGATCTGGGCCAAGATTCTGAAGTTCGCGGGATATGGCTTCAACAAGAGCCACTCCGCCGCCTATGGGCTTCTGACCTACCGCACCGCCTTCCTGAAGGCAAACTACCCCGCCGCCTTCATGGCCGCTGTCCTGACCAGCGAACTGTCCAACTCCGAAAAACTGGCCTTCTACCTGAAGGAATGCCGGGAAATGGGCATCCGGATTCTGCCGCCGGACGTGAATGTCTGCGGCAAATTCTTCTCCGTCAGTGGGAAGGATATACGTTTCGGGCTGGCGGCCATCAAAGGCGTGGGGGAGGGAATCGTGCAGACCATTCTGGACGCCCGCGCCCAGGAGGGGCCCTTCCGCAGCCTGGAGGATTTTTGCAAGCGGGTCTGCGGGGTGAATGCCCGCCTCCTGGAAGCCTTGGTCCTTTCCGGGGCCCTGGATTGCTTTGGGCGCCGTCGGAGCCAACTTCTCGCCGTGGTGCCGGAGGTGCTCAGCAGCAGCGCCGCCGCCCGGAAGGACCGCTCCTCCGGGCAACTTTCCCTTTTTTCCATGATGGACGCCGATTCCCAGGAGGGGCTCTCGGTGGAGTATCCGGAAATCCCCGAGATGGAGGAGAGGGACAAGTTGAACAAGGAGAAGGCGCTTCTGGGCTTTTTCCTTTCCGGCCATCCCATCGACCACGGCAGGAAGGCCATCGAGACCTTCCAGATTGACGACCTGGCGGACTTGCCCACCTTGGGCAACGGCACCATCTTCCGGGCGGGGGTCTATGTGTCCCAATGCGTGAAGAAGTTGTCCAAGGCCAGCCAGAAGACCTTTGCCATCTTGACCCTGGAGAGCCGGGAGGCCTCCTTCGAGGCCCTGCTCTTCAACCGGGAATACGAAAATGTGCTGAAGAACAACCCAGAACTCCTGGAGGCGGGGGCCATCGCCATCGCGGAAGGGGAGGTCTCCCGGGACGAGGAGGCGGAGAACTCCGCCGTGAAACTCCGCCTGAACCGGCTGGTCTCCCTGGAAAAGGCGCCGGAATTGTTCACCGCCAAGATTTCCCTCAACATCGACGAAAGTGACGCCACCCCGGAAAAACTGGGCCAGATGATTCAGGCCTGCTCCCGGCATCGGGGAACTGCGGAGTTCCACCTGGGACTCCGCCTCAACTCCGGCAAGTGCCTCTTCTTCCGCCCCCCCTTCACCTTGAAGCCGGTCCCCTCCCTCCTGGCACAACTCCGCCAACTCTTCGGCGAGGAGGCCCTTGCCCTCAAGGGAAGCAAAAACCGCCCCCAGCCTCCCCGGAGGGGCAGTTTCCTGAGGGAGGGCGGGATGAGTTCCGAAGAGTAGCCCCACCCGGGGCGGGGGACGTTGGCGTGGACGCGCCATTGCCTTGGCTTTTGTCCGCGCCGGGGAACCCCCCGCCCCTCCCATGGGGTCAAAGGGGGGCTTCCTTTCTTCCCAGGCAATGGCTTCTGGGAGGAGTTGAGCAGAGGACGCCGGCATTTTTGGCAGACAAGGGTTTCTTGAAAGAAAATGAGGTATCTTTTCTCGGTCCAGGGGATGGAGTGCGCGGTATGCCGTGAGCATATCCTGCGGGCAGTTTCCAAGGTGCGCGGGGTGCATGGCGCCCAGGTGGATCTTTTCCGCCGAACGCTGTCCCTGGAGTGTCCGAAGGAAAGCCTGGAGGAGGTGAAGGAGGCTGTCCGCCGGGCGGGATACGGATTGAACCCCGTGGCGGAGGAGGGGGCGGAGCCCCGGAAGGATTTGTCCAACGGGGCCTTCCGCCGTTTCCTGCTGACGTCGCTCTTTGCCCTGCCGGTCTGCTTCCTGGCAATGACGGGGATGTTCTTCCCCAAGGCGCTGGGGGGATTTCCCGCAGGACGGATGTCGACCCTGGTGCAGTTTTTTCTGGTGTTGCCGGTGATGTATGTGAACCGGGGGATGTTTGTGCGGGGGCTTCAGGGAATGCTCCGTCTCTCCCCGACCATGGAGAGCCTGATGGCCCTGGGGGCGGGAAGCGGATTCCTGTATCCCCTGGCGCGCCTGCTTTGGGCCCTCCTGCGGCAAGGGGCCTGGGAGGGCGTGGTCTTTGAAACCCCCGCCATGCTCTTGCTCCTGGTCACCTTGGGAAAGTGGCTGGAGGGCGGTGCCCGAAACCGCGCCGCCGCCGAACTGCGGGCCCTGAAACGACACTCCCCCCGAAATGCCATCCTGCTGAAGGAGGGACGGGAAGAGGCCGTCCTGGCGGAAAATCTCCTGGCGGGAGACCATTGCCTGGTGCGTCCAGGCGGGGTGGTTCCCGCTGACGGGGTGGTGCTCTCGGGACGCTCTTCCGTGGATCAGTCCGCCATCACCGGCGAGTGGATGCCCGTGGAAAAGGGACCGGGAGACCCGGTGCTTGGGGCTACCTTGAACGGGGATGGGGCGTTGGTGATGGAGGTCCAGGCCGCAGGGACGGAAAGCCTCTTTGGCAAGGTGATTGCCCTGGTGGAGCAGACCGGCGCCTCCCGCGCCCCCATCGCCAGGATGGCAGACCGGATTTGCGCCTGGTTTGTCCCCGGGGTGCTCCTGGTGGCCTTGGCTACCTTCGGCACCTGGCTTGCCCTGGGGGATTCCTGGAGCATGGCGGTGGCCCGGGGAGTCACCGTCCTGGTGATTTCCTGCCCCTGCGCCCTGGGACTGGCCACCCCCGTGGCCATCCTGGTGGGAACGGGAGTCGGCGCAAGGATGGGTGTGCTCTTCAAGGACGCCACGACCCTGGAGGCCTTGAGCAGGGTGGATACCATCGTCCTGGACAAGACAGGCACCCTGACACAGGGATGCCCCGCCTTGGCACGGACACAGTGTACGGAGGGCGCAGATGAAGAGGCCCTTCTTTCCGTGGCCGCCTCCCTGGAAATGGGATCTCAGCATCCCCTGGGCAGGGCATTGGTTCAGGAGGCCCAGGGACGCTCCCTGGAATTGAGCGGAGTCACCCATTTCCAAAACCACTCCGGACGCGGCGTGACGGGCCAAATCCAGGGCAGACCCTGGGGATGCGGAAATGCTCGGATGCTGGCGGAACATGGCCTGGAACCCCCGCCGTTCGCCCGGAAAGACGACGGGTGTGCCGCCGCCACTCCCCTCTATCTCTTCCAGCCCACAGGGGTGGTCGCGGTCTTCTGGATGACCGACCAACTGCGGGATGAGGCGGTACAGTGCGTGCAGAGGCTCCGGGAAATGGGCCTGGAGTGCATTATGCTCACCGGAGACCGCCAGGAGGTGGCGGAGGACCTGGGAAGGGCCGCCGGAGTGACCGAATGCCACGGGGAAATGATGCCCCAGGACAAGGCGGCTTGGATCCAGGAACGCCAACAAAAGGGAAAACGGGTGGCCATGGTGGGGGACGGCATCAACGACGCCCCCGCATTGGCTGCCGCACAGGTGGGAATGGCTATGGGCGCAGGCACCGATGTGGCCCTGGAAACCGCCGGCGTCATCCTCCTGAATCCCTCGCTGATGGCTATCGGAAACGCTATCTCTCTGGCACGAAATACCTTGAAGACGGTTCGCCAAAACCTGGGGTGGGCCTTCTGCTATAATCTCTTCGCCATTCCCCTGGCTGCCGGACTCTTCTCCCACTGGAATGTGGTGCCCCCCCCTTGGCTGGGCGCCGCCGCCATGGCCTGCAGTTCCCTGGTGGTGGTGGGAAACGCCCTCCGGCTACGGAAAAAATAGAGGAACGGGGATACTTCGCGGAACACGGAGGGCACGGAAACCGCCCTGCGGGCGGCACGGAGAGGCGGGGGGGGCGTCAGGCGCGCGTTGCGCCTGCCTTGCGCCATCGCAGGGGAACTCCGGCGATGCCCCCGCCTCCCCTGCGTCCGGTTCCTTCAAAGCCCCCAGCCCGACAGAGGCCCTGCGCCTCCGAATGGCATAGTATCCTCCTGTTGGGGTTATCCCTTTGTATTTTTTAACTAGACTTCTAGGTTTCTAGGTTTCTGTTTTTCGCTCTTTTGTGGATCTCGCCTCTGCCGGAGCCTATGCTGCTCGTTGGCGTTGTCGTCCTGTTCCTTCAGTCCTGGTTCAGCACAGATGTCGTCTGCTTTTTTCGTTTATCCTCTATACGCTTTGATGTAAGAAAGGGCATTTCCTGGAGGGGCCCTATGCTTGGATCTCTTTCTTCGTTTTGATTGGATACTATGTGACAGCCGCCGTAACTCGGAAGGTGCGGGGGAAAAAATAGCGTAGAAAGCGGGGCGCCCCTTCCGCCCCCCCCCCGGCCATCATTTTCCCCCAATGATGGCGCGGTTCATGGAGAGGCTCCAGCATCCCCTTTTTCCATGGGCAATGTCGGGGCGCGGGGATTTCCTGCGTATGCGTCCTGGGGGTGCTGGACGGGTGGCTCCGCCTCCCGCCTTTCCTGTTGCCGTGGGCCGGAAGGAGAAGCGGGAGGGCGGTCCCGGGGACTATGCCTGTGCCTTTTCCCTTTCGCGTTTTTCCTCCAGCG
>JAEDNB010000014.1 GCA_016302725.1 Lentisphaeria bacterium | reverse complement strand
CCTCCCTGTTGTCGCGGCAGCGCCGCCTGTTCCTTCCCCTTCCCGGGGGTCATTTGGGGATGGCCCAGGCGAAGATATGCCGACGATAGGCTGCGTCGGCACGGTTCAGGCCGGATTTCTCCAGGAATTCATCCAGGTTGGTGCGCTGTTCTCCCTGGAGGGGCTGCACCTTTGCCCCCAGGTCGGTGGGGATCTGTTCGGCCACATGGAAGGAAGAGGTGCGGCTGACAGGGAGATACTCGATCCACTCCACGGGGACATCGTGGCATTTTCCGTCGCCGCCCCAGACCTCCACGTAGGTGGTTCGGGGGACTCCCGTGAATCCGTGGGAGGTGACGTCCACCTTGCCATCCTGTCCCCGCCGGTTCGCCCGGGAGATTTTCAGGATATTCCGGGTGATGGAGTCCGGGTGTGCGAAGTGTTTTTCGCCCAGATAGTTTGCCAGGCTTTCCTGTTCCCATTCGCAGGAGGCCTCCCCTGGCTTGTAGCCGTAGATGGTCCTGGCGGAGCGGATTTGCTGGTAGAGGGGGATGCAGAGATAGGGGGCCAGGGCGAAATAGATGGCGCGGAAATACTCCTCTGCGTGCGCCAGGAAGAACGACTTTGCCTTGTCGATGTCGTTGGAGGCGAAGGTCCTGGGGTCGGTGTCCAGGGAGAAGTTCCCTCCCAGGTGCCGGGGGATGAGGACATTGAGGCGTCCCAGTTTTTGGAAGGTGAAGTCGTCTCCGTAGCCCACTTGGTTGTCCTTGAGGAGATTGACCATCTGGCTCATGGCGAGGGGGGTGAAGAGGAGTCGGAACTGGGTTTCGCTGGAGCGGTCGGTGGAGTGGAAGAGGAGTTCGAACTCCTCGTTGCCCATCATGGTGTATTGGGATTCGTCATCCAGGTTTTCCGAGAATGCCTTCAGTTTTTTCAGTTCGCTTTTCTTCCGCATTTTGTCGAAGAATCCGTCTCCCGCCTGGGAGAGGCTGGAGGGGGTGCGGCTGAAGCGGAGTTTTGGGGCGGCGTCGTTGCCGTAGAAGAGGAGGCTGTATTTCCCGTAGACGGGGATGGGGGCGTCATAGGTGGCGGTGAGGGTTTCGCTTCGGGTGACCCAGTGGCTCTTTCCCTCGGAGTCGGTCACCCTCTCCCGCCAGTGGATGGTCAAATGTCCGTAGTAGGTCTTCTCCCCCCACTCCTGGCAGAGCACATCCGCGAAGACAAAGGGGTTTCCCCGCATGGTGCCGCTTTGGGCGAAGAGCACCGACTGGGTCTCGTCCAGGTAATTTTCCGGCAGGTCGAAATCCTGGACGAGTTCCTGGAGGCGCCCCACCGTGAAATAGGGGTCGAAGCTGAGCATGGGGCACACCTTTCGGATGAGCCGGGGGAGCAGTTCCCAGTCGTAGCGCTGGTTCAGGGGTTCCATTTGCGTCCAGGACTGCTGGGTGAGGTCCTGGACCAGGGGGGTGAGGAGCTCCATGAGTTTTGCCGCCTTTTTCCGCAGGGGGAAGAAGAGGAAAAGGAGGAGGAGGGAGACCAGGAAGATGCCGCCGCCCCAGGCCAGGCAGGCTTCCTGGTCCACGTTGGAGGCCTCGGAGAAGAAGGGATAGAGGGCCGCGATGGCGCCTCCGGCGAGGGTGAGGAAAAAAAGGATGATGAGCCACGTGTAGAAATTCCGGGAACTGGCGGCGTTGTTCAACTGCCTCTGCTTCTCGTCCAGTTCCGCGATGGTCGCCCGGTTCTCCTCCTCGTCCACCTGGGCGGCCTCCCGGAGGCGTTCAAACTCCAGGAGCGCCTCGTCGTGGAAGGCCTGGCGAAAGCGTTCCCGGAAGGCTTCCACAGGCTGGAAGATTTCCTCCGCGTCGACATTGGGGATGGGATTTTCTTCTGTGGCCATGGGCGGCAAGGGGGGGAAGGGGAAAAAGAAAGCGGCCGGGAGGAGAATGCCCTCGTGGGCACCCTGTCCCGACCGCATGTTCCACGGAGGGTGTGCCGGTGGAGGTGTGGGGGCTTCAGGCCTGGGGCCGTGCCCCGGGCGGGAGGCTTGGGGAGTCTTTGCCTAGAAGAAGTTCTGGCGCGCCTGGGAGCGGATTTCGGCGCTGGCGGTGAAGGGGATACGGGTGGTGTAGCCGGCGCGGGCGGCCACGATTTGGCGGGTAGGCCATTCGAAGAGGGAGGTATTCCACTGGGTCACGGTGTCGTTGTAGAGGCTCCGTGCGGCGGTGATTTCCCGTTGGAGGTAGTTGTTCTGCTGGATGGCGTCGGCGATGGCCTTGTGTGCCTTCAGTTCGGGATAGGCCTCGATTTGGGGGAAGAGACGGGCGAAGGAGCGGTCCAGTCCCTGGGCCAGTTCATTGCGCCTGGCATCCCCCATGGCCTGTCCGGCCTTGGGGTCTATTCCGCCTCGGTAGGCGGCGATGGTGGTCATCACCTCGGTGTCCAGGGACACGGCCTTGTTGACCAGGCCGGCGAGATTTTGGAGGATGACGACCCGCTGTTCCAGGTAGTTGTCGATTTCGGAGGCGTCTGCCTGGAGTTTCTGCTGGAGTTTCCGGAAATAGTTCCCTGCGGAGATTTTCATGAACAGGAAGATGACTCCGGGGAGGATGCCGCAGACCCAGAGGAGGATTTCAAAGAGGGTGGAACCGAAGCCCACCTTCACGGGAATCTGCTTTTCGATGACGTGCACATCCCGTCCGGCCTCGTTCACGGGGCCCGTCAATTCATCCAATTCATTCGCCATGGTGGGGTCTTCTCCTTTGCTTGAGGTATGGAATTTCAGGAAAGGGGGTATTTGGAAATCCCTTAAACTTTACTTGCTCTTTTCCAAAGTATCCGGCATAGACGGAAAATATACGTTAATCCCGGCCATTTTTCTGGCGTTTTCCGGGGATATGGGAAAACATTAGCAGAAAAAGGGGAGATTTGCGGGGGCGAGAAGAAATAAGGCGTCTTCCGGGGACTCAGCCGGGCCTGGAGGCCTCCAGGAGGGCCACCACGGAATGGATGGCCACGGCCTTTCCCGCCAGGGTGGCCATGGCCTCCTGGAATTTCCGGAGGGCTTCCGGGGAGAGTCCTGCCTCCTTCAGGCGCCCCGCATAGGAGCCGGGTGCCTCGGGATCCAGCCACCGCTGGAGGACGGCGGCGGGAAGCAGCTGGGTGCGCCGGGACTCCAGGAGGGAGACGGCGGGATGTCCCAGGCCGGCCTCCCTGGCCTCCTGGAGAAGTTCCTCCACATCCCAGTCCAGGAGGGGGTCCCCCTTTTTGTGGTAGAGGCGTTCCTCGGCCTCCCGCACCTCCGGGGGCAGGGAGAAACCCTCCAGGAGGAGGGATAGGCGCTGTCCCCGCCGGGGGAGGGTTTCCGCCAGGGCCAGGGTGCCCGTCCCGGGTTCCAGGAGAAAGGCCAGATGGGCGAGGGCCTCCCGGCGGCGGGGCAGCCTGCCCAGGGCGTTGCGTCCCAGGATGAGTTCGAAGCGGAGGTCTGCCTCGCCCCGTCCCTGGAGGAGTGCGGGGAGGTCTTCGGGGGAGCCCACCAGGATTTGGGGGCGGCGGAGTTCGGGGAGATTGGCGGCCTCCTCCCAGAGGACATCCCTGGCCTCCGGGGTGCGCACCAGGGCCCAGACCCCCCCTTCCGGGACCTGGCGCACCGCCTCCCAGGTCAGCAATCCGGAGTCGGCGGTGAGGTCCAGGACCCGTTCATGGCGCTGGAGGGGGTGTTTCCGGAAGAGTTCCGTGCGCAGTTGGGCGAGGAAGCCCGCCAGGGAATCCACGGTGCGGGCCAGCCACTGTTCCGCCCCCTTCTCGGGGGGGGAGAAGGTGAGGATTTCCCGGGGGGCCTGCTGTTCCGTCTCCCGCAGGGCGGCCAACTGCAGCTCCCGCCGCCTGCGGATCTGGTCGGACAGGGTGCGTTCGTAGCCCAGTTCCCCTGGCTGGTAGAAGACGCGCCCCTGGAGGAAGGAGGGAAGATACTGCTGGGCCACCCAGTGGTCCCGGTATTCGTGGGGATAGCGGTAGCCCACCCCATGGCCAAAGCCCTTCTTGTCCCGGCTGGCATCCCGCAGGTGGTTGGGAACCTCCCCTTCCCGCTCCTTCTCCACCAGTTTCAGGGCGTCGAAGAAGCCCAGGACGGAATTGGACTTGGGGGCGGTGGCGCAATAGAGGGCGGCGTGGGCCAGGGGGAAATGCCCCTCCGGAAGCCCCACGCGGTCAAAGGCCTCGGCACAGGCATGGACGAAGGGGACGGCCTGGGGGTCCGCCATGCCAATGTCCTCGGAGGCAAAAATCAGCATCCGGCGGAAGATGAAGCGGGGGTCCTCCCCTGCGTAGACCATCTTGGCAAGCCAATAGAAGACGGCGTCGGGGTCGGAACCCCGCATGGACTTGATGAAGGCGGAGATGGTGTCGAAATGGCAGTCCCCCTCCCGGTCGTAGAGCACCGCCCGCCGCTGGATGGACTCCTCCGCCACCGCCAGCGTCACGGCGATGACCCCGTCCCCGTCCGCCGGGGTGGTCTCCACGGCCAGTTCCAGGGCGTTGAGGGCGGCCCGGGCATCCCCATTGGCCACGTTGGCCAGGTGGGCCATGGCCTCCTCCTCCAGCCGCACCTTGAGTTTTCCGTAGCCCCGTTCCGGGTCCTCCAGGGCCTGCCGGAGGACCTGCCGCACCTCCTGGTCGTCCAGGGGTTTCAGCTGGAAGATCCGGCTTCGGGAGACCAGGGCCCGGTTGACGGTGAAATAGGGGTTTTCGGTGGTGGCGCCCACCAGGATGACGGTGCCGTTTTCCACCCAGGGGAGGAGGGCGTCCTGCTGGGCGCGGTTCCAGCGGTGCACCTCGTCGATGAAGAGGATGGTGCGCTGGCCGTATTCCCCCTGCTTCCGCTGGGCCTCCGCCGTGACCGCCTTGAGGTCCGCCAGCCCCGTCATCACGGCGTTCAGGGTGACGAAGGCGGACTTGGTGGTGTTGGCGATGACGCTGGCCAGGGTGGTCTTGCCCGTGCCGGGCGGCCCGTAGAAGATCAGGGAGGAGAGCCGGTCCGCCTGGATGGCCCTTCGGAGGAGCCTGCCCGGGGCCAGGAGATGCCTCTGCCCGATGTATTCCTGGAGGGTCCTGGGGCGCATTCTCGCCGCCAGGGGGGCCTCTTTCTTCAGGCGTTCCTGTCGTGCGTGCTCAAAGAGCCCGGGCGGGGTCATGGACATGGCGGGCAGTGGGATGGGGCGTTTCGCCGGTCAGGGGATACGTTCCGCCATGAAGGCCTCCACGGCCTCCTTCGTGGGGGGCAGGAGGGATTTCCGCAGGGGGAGGGACTTCAGTTTTTCCAGGGCGGGATGGGTGGCCAGGGAGCCGTCCCCCAGGGCCTGGGCGATGGCGGCGGGGAATTTTCCCGGGTGGGCGGTTTCCAGGCAGAGGGTCACGGCCCCTTCCAGGGGGTTCTGGAGGGCCACCGCCACCCCCACGGCGCCGTGGGGATCCAGGAGGACCTGGTGGCGCGTCCAGAATTCCCGGATGGTCTCCAGGGTCATGGCGGTATCCCCGCGGCCGGCGGCAAAGCGGGGGTCCTCCCCCTCCACCTGGATGGGGAGGCCGGCGGCAAAGCCCTCCATGGCTGCCTTCACCCGGGCGGGGTCCTCCCCCAGCCGATAGTAGAGATACCGTTCGAAATTGCTGGCCACCTGGATGTCCATGGAGGGGGAAAGGGTGGGATGCACCTCCCCGCGCCGGTAGACGCCCGTGCGGAAGAAGCGGGAGAGGATGTCATTCTCGTTGGTGGCCAGGAGCAGACGCCGGATGGGCGCCCCCATGGACATGGCCACGAAGCCCGCGAAGATGTCCCCGAAATTGCCGGTAGGGACGCACACCTGGAGGAGGGCGTCCGGGTTGCCCGTCTGGCGGCGCACCTGGAAGGCGCCCCAGAAATAGTAGACCACCTGGGCCAGGATGCGGGCCCAGTTCACGGAGTTGACGGCCCCCAGGCGCTTCGCCTCCTTGAAGGGCAGGTCGTTGAAGACCTCCTTGAGCACCCGCTGGCCGTCGTCGAAGGTGCCCTGGATGGCAAGGCAATGGACATTGGGGTCGTCCACGGTGGCCATCTGCCGTTCCTGGAGGGGGCTGACCCTTCCCTCGGGATACATGATGAAAATCTGGATGCCCTCCTTTCCCCGGACGCCGTGGATGGCGGCGCTGCCGGTGTCTCCGCTGGTGGCCCCCAGGATGTTCAGGGCGCCGCCCCGCTTCCGCAGGATGGCCTGGAAGAGATTGCCCAGGAACTGGAGGGCGATGTCCTTGAAGGCGAGGGTGGGGCCGTGGTAGAGTTCCGCCACGAAGAGGCCGCTCTTCCCCATGGGGGAAACGGGCACCACGTCGGGGGTGTCGAAGGTGGCGTAGCTCCGCTCCACCAGCTCCCGCAGCTCCTCCCGGGAGAAGTCCTCCCCCACGAAGGGGGCCATGACCTCCAGCGCCAGCTGGGGGTAGCTCAGGCGGGACCATTCCTCCAGGGTCTTGGGGGAGACCCTGGGGAAGGCGGCGGGCAGCAGGAGGCCGCCGTCCGTGGCCAGGCCCATCATGACGGCATCGGCGAAGCCCACGGGCCGGGTTCCGCCGCGGGTGCTCAAATAAAGGGAGGGGGAAGGAGTCATTCTCGGGGGGTACCCTTCTGGGAAAGGGGTGTTATATTTTCACGTTTCTCCTGCCCGCCAGGGGAGGCGGGGCAGCCGTCCGGCGAAGGCCGGAGGGCGTTGGGCTAATATAGCCCAAGTGCGATGGCCCCTGCGCCTCCCCCTGCCCTCCTCCTCCCCTTCCCACCCACCCCCATGCTCCGCAACGCCCTGATTTTCCTGGCCCCGGGATTCGAGGAACTGGAAGCCCTGGCCCCCGTGGACGTCCTGCGCCGCGTGGGCGTCTCCGTCACCCTGGCCGGGGTCTCCCCGGACGCCAGCGGAGGCGTCCCCTCCTCCCGGGGGGTGGCGGTGCGCTGCGACCGCCCCATCGGGGAACTCTCCCCGGCAGGCTGGGAACTGGTCTATTTCCCCGGCGGAATGCCCGGTTCCCGCAACCTGGCGGCGGAGGAGTTCTGCCTTGAAGCGGCGCGGCAGACGCTGGCCTCCGGCGGCTGGGTCTGCGCCATCTGCGCCGCCCCCCTGGTGCTGGAGGCGGCCGGACTCCTGAAAGACGGCGTGGAATACACCTGCTATCCCGGCACGGAACGGCAGATTGCCCACGGGGTCTATACTGGCAACTACATCCAGCGCTCGGGAAGGATCCTTACGGCCTGCGGCCCTGCCGCCGCCCTGGATTTTTCCCTGGAAATCCTCCGCGCCACGGGCTCCCCCCAGCTGGCGTCCCAGCTGGGGGAGGCCATGCGCCGCCGCTGACAAACGCCCCACCCTCCCCCTCCTGCAAGCCCTGGCGCGCCACCTTCCCCGCCTCCCCCCGGCGGAAGGCCCGGCGCCCATTCCCACACGCCCCCGCCGACGGCGGCGGGGCGCCCTCCCCAAAAGACCGTGAAAGCCTTCAACGCCATCCTGAAACAGACCGTCCGCTCCGCCCTGCGGTCGAAGGTCTTCCTTGTGCTCTTCGCCTTGATTCTCCTGTGCGTCATCGGGCTGCCCCTGACCATCCGGGGCGACAATACGGCGGCGGGCTTGATCCAGGTCTCCCTCACCTACTCCCTCAACCTGGTCATCGCCCTGATTTCCGCCTCCTGCCTTTGGCTGGGATGCTCCATCCTCTCCAGCGAAATCGAGGGATACCAGGTGCACCTGGCGGTGACCAAGCCATGCCCCCGCTGGAAACTCTGGGCGGGCAAGTTCGCCGGGGTCTTCCTCATGCACGCCCTCATCCTGGTGGCCTCCATGGCCCTGGTCTACGGCCTGACCTTCTACCGCCTCCGGGCCGCCCACGCCTCCGGCTTCTTCTCCGACAGCGACATGGAACGCCTCAACCGGGAGTTCCTGGTGGCCCGCCGGGAGTTCCGCCCCGCCCTCCCCGACCTGAGGGACAAGGTCACCGAGGAGTACGAGAAGCGACTGCGCCAGGGCCTGGTGGACGCCCGCTCCGATGAACTGGCCGTGAAAAAGGCCATCATGTCCGAACTGGCCACCGCCGTCATGCGGAACATCGTGGTGAAACCCGGGGAAAGCCACACGTGGACCTTCAAAAATGTCCACCTCCCCGGAAAGGACGCCCGCCTCAGCCTCCGCTTCCGGATGTACTCCAACGACGCCATCAACACCGACCAGAGGCAAATCCCCCTGGATTTCGGACTCCACCTCCTGGGAGAGGAGGTGGCGCAGGCCCAGGGCGCCGCCCCCATCGCCTGGTATAGCGACGGACAGGAGGGGGCCCCCTACATAATGCCCGGCGGCTCCTGGCAGGAAATCAACACCCTCTCCCCCGAACAGGAGGCGCGAATCCAGGAGGAGGGCATCCCCGCCGGCGTGATGCCCGCCACCGCCGCACAGGTGGTCCCCGCCGCCGGAAAGGCCCCCGTGGTCCTGGTCATCCAAAACCTGGCCGACAAATTCCTGCCCCCCGCCAGCGCAATCCCCCAGGACGAGGAATCCCAGAAGGAATACAAGCGGCAGGTGCGCAACTCCACCGCCGTCTTCCAGGTGGCCGACGGCCCCACCCTCCTGTGCCCCGTGGCCTCCTTCTCCCAGAACTACCTGCGCACCATGCTGATGGCCATCTTCCAACTGGGCTTCCTGGCAGCCCTGGGCTGCACCGTGGGCGCCCTCTTCTCCACCCCCGTGGCCGTCTTCGTGGCCGTGGCCTACCTCATCATCGGACTGGTGGTGCCCGCCGCCTTGAGCGCCCCCCTGAGGGGCGAGGACGGACGCTACATGTATGCCAACGCCTGGGAAAAGTCCGCCCACGTCATGGCCAAGTGCGTCCAGACCCTGGTGGTGACGGTGGACGACCTGAACACCACCGGCGACCTGGCCGCCGGAAAGCTGGTGGAGATGGACGACCTGGGCTGGGCCTTCCTCAAGGTGCTGGTCATCCGCAGCGGCCTGCTGGCCTTCCTGGGCATCTTCTTCCTCACCCGAAGGGAACTTGGCCTGGTGGTGCGCCGCAACTCCTGACCCCGCGCCGCCACCGTCCCCCCACGCCACGCCTCCTTCCCCCGCCCCTTCCCCTACCCTTCCGCAACGCGATATGAAAAGAAGTCTCCTGCCCCTGCTGTCCATGGTGGTGGCCATGGTGGTGCTCCTGGGCGTCATCTCCTTCCTCCAAAACCGGATGAATGGCCTCCGCACCACCTACCACCTCACCGACAACACCCCCCTGGAGAACGCCCCCCCCGTGGTGGCCTTCACCAGCGTTGCCCTGGGCGGCTTCCGGGGCATCCTGGCCGACTACCTCTGGCTCCGCTCCGGACGAATGCAGGAGGAGGGAAAGTACTATGAAATGGTGCAGTTGGCGGACTGGATTGTAAAACTCCAGCCCCGCTTCACCGGCGCCCACGCCTTCCTGGGATGGAACATGGCCTACAATGTCTCCGTGACCTTCACCGGCTTCGAGGACCGCTGGCGCTGGGTCAAGCGGGGGCTGGAACTCATCCGGGACGAAGCCCTGGAATACAACCCCGGGGACCCCGACCTCTTCCGACAGCTGGGCTGGATCTTCCAGCACAAGATGGGACAGGACGCCGACGACGCCAACCGCTTCTACAAGGTGGAGTGGGCCAAGGAGATGATCCGCCTCTTCGGAGACTACTACCTCCAATGGGAGACTCTGGACCGCGCCCCCCTCAACGAGGGCAAGCTCCTGGCCGTCCTGGGCGACCGCGCCCCCGAATACCTCCGCATCCTCCAGGAGGCCCAGGCGGATTTCCCCCGGCTGGAAATGGAATTCCGGGACGCCGCCGGAATCCCCGAGCGCTTCCGACAGGCCTTCGACGAGGCGGGGATCACCCAGGACGTGGAGCTCTGCCTGCGCCACCGCTGGATGGTCTACAAATACCGACTCGACCCCAAATACATGATGCGCCTCAATGACCTCTACGGGGAATTCGACTGGCGACTCCCCGAGGCCCACGCCGTCTACTGGGCCCAGAAGGGCATGGACGTGTGGAAGGACCCCTCCGCCGCCTTCAAGCGGCTCTCCTGCAGCCGCATGATCTTCCAGGCCCTCAACGCCTCCTTCTCCACCGGACGCCTCCTCTATCTCAAGGGAGACCTGAAAAACCTCCAGATGCAGCCCAATTTCAAGGTGGCCGACGCCGCCCGCCAGGCCTACCTGGACGCCATCCGGGACTTCCCCAACAACAACATCCAGGGGGCCTACAGCAACTTCCTGGTGGACGCCGTGGTGCGCTTCTACATCTTCGGCTACAAGAAGAAGGCCGCCAACTGGTTCGACATGGCCATGAAATACAACCCCACCCGCTTCCAGGGAGACCTGGAGGGCTTCGTCAAGAAGGAGCTGGCGGAGGACCTGGTGGATGCCAGCCACCGGGCGGCGGAGCAGGCCATCAACAGCTACCTCTTCCAGGCATACACCATCCTGGCCTACGCGGAGAGCGAGGAGTCGGACGAGTTCCTCTCCTTCGAAAGCCTGACCCTCGCCGCCAAGGACATCTATGATGTCTACACCAAGACCGCCGAGGGGACGGAGCTGCGCCGGGGCCTGCCGCCCTTCGACCAGATGCGCCGCACCGCCCTGGGGGTCATCGGACGGCTCCTCCAGGCCAATCCCGACACCCGCCGCCTGGCGGAGAACCTGGCCAGTTTCCAGCAGGTCCCCCTGGAGCGTTTCATCCCCCGCGCCGAGGAAATCCAAGCCCCCAAGGTCAAGTAGCCTGGCGGGGCCGCCCCCTCCCCCCCTTCCCTGCGCCCTCCCCTCCCATGCTAGAGCAGATTTCCAATGTGCCCGGCATCATCGCCATCGTGGTGGTGGCCTTCCTGGTGCTGACCTTCATCATCGCGGCGGACCGGTATCTCTACCTCCACCGCGCCCGGGTGGACACCTTCGAACTCCTCCGGGGGCTGCTGAACCAGCTCCGGGCAGGAAAGGTGAAGGAGGCAGTGGCCAACTGCGACGGCAAGACCGGCCCCGTGGGCGAAATCTTCCGCACCGCCATCGAACATTGGCGGGACGGGGCGCCGGCCATCCAGCACGCCGTGGAGGAGGCCGGGCGGCTGCTGATTCCCCGCCTGGAGCGGAACCTGAAGTTGCTGGCCGCCTTCGCCAACATGACCCCCGTGGTGGGGCTCCTGGGGACCTTGATTTCCCTCATCGGCGCCTTCGACAACATCAACAACATTGAATTCAAGGGGGCGCAGGTGCTTTCCGGGGACATCAAGATGGCCCTCATCTGCACCGCCCTGGGCTTGCTGGCCTCCCTGGTCTGCCAAATCTGCCATGCGGTGCTGGTGGAGAAGGTGGACCACCTCCTGGCCGAAATGGGCAAGGGGGCGGCGGAAATCACCTACTTCCTGACCCACAACGCCCCCCCATCCGAGGAAGAGGAAGCCGCCCGCCCCAAGGCCTGACCCCCCTCAACCCCGCCCCTCCCCATGGATTTCCAGTGGCGAACCCAATACCACAGGACCACCTCCACCCTTCCCACGGTCATTGGCATCATGGGCCTCTTCTCCGTGCTGATGGTGGTCTTCCTGATCTGCAGCCAGCGGATCTCCATGCCCGGGACCGCCATCGACCTGCCCATTTTCGACAATGAGGAACTCACCCCCCTGGTGAAGACGGTGGTGACCGTCACTGCGGACGGACAGCTCTTCTACAACGCCAGGCGCCTGGACAGCCTGGAGGATTTCCGGCAGGTGCTGGAGACCCTGGCCAGCCAATACCAGAGGAAGCAGGAGGAGCTGCGCGCCAGGGTTGGGCAGCCGGAAACGCACCCCAGGGGGCAGGGACAGCCGAGGCAGCGCCCCAAGGTCGTCTTCTACGTGGACCAGAAGGCTCCCTTGAGCACGGTGACCCGCCTCTTCGACATCGCCCGCAGCGCAAAGTTCGACGCCTACCTGGCCACCAGCGGCGCCAGCCTGCGCAACAGCAAGAACTATGCCCCAGCCCTTGATGAAAAAAGCCCCTGACCTCCAGCCTGCCCTGCGC
Source organism: Lentisphaeria bacterium (assembly GCA_016302725.1). GTDB lineage: Bacteria > Verrucomicrobiota > Lentisphaeria > Oligosphaerales > Oligosphaeraceae > UBA1724. Next base: position 8,333 of record JAEDNB010000014.1, on the reverse strand, counting down.
CGCCGGGAACTGAAGGGGGCGGCTGGCAGGGACGGAGAGCACAAGTGGCGCCGGCTGTTTCTCGCCATCCTGGTGGTGGCGCTCCTGCACCTGCCCTTTCTGCTGCTGAAGCAGGGGATGGAGAAGCACCAGGAGGAGCAGGCGCCCTCCCGCCTGGCGGCCATTGCCCGTCCAGAGAACCTGACCACTTCCCAGGAGGAGGCCCTTTGGCAGTGGATCCGGATGCTGGATCCCTCCCAGTGGTATTACCCCACGGAGGAGGGGTTTTCCCGTTTCAACCGGCGGGCGCCCCTTCCCTGGCCGGAGGCACCCCGCTTTTCCCTTTCTCCCCAGGCGCCTTCCCCCCTCTCCCTGCCGGAGAACCGGCTGGAGTTGCGCCTGCCCCCGCCGGACGACTCGGTCCTTCTTCCCGCCCCCCCCGCGCTGGAACCCCTGGTGGCGGAATGGAAGCCCACCCCGTTCCCCCCTCTTCCTCCGCAATGGCGGCGCCTGGGAGGGGGAGTGCTGAAATCCCCGCCGTCCCTCTCCCCGGAAAGCCTGGCCCTCCTGGAGGATCCGGAAATCCGCCGTCGCCTTTGGGATCGGCAGGGTGCTTTGGGGGGCGTGGGGGAGCCCGCCACGGTGATGGAGCTCCAGTTCCTGCCAGGCTCCTCCATGCCCCGGGTGTTGCTTCGTGCCTCCTGCGGCATCGACGAATTGGACCAGGCTGCCCTGAAGGCCCTGCGGGGGTTCCTGCGGCGGCAGGCGGGTCCCCGCCTTTGGGAGGGAGTCCCCGCCTCCCGCTTCTCCCTCTGCGTGGAATGGCTTCGGTAGCCAGCCTCCCCCTTTCCCCCGTTCCTTTCCCCATGCCCATTTCCAGCCTGCTCCTTCTCTACACCCTGCTGGCTCTGCTGGGGGGACTCCTCCTCCTGCTGGCGGACAAGCTCTGGTTCAGCAACCACAACTGGCACCTTTCCCGCTCCAAGCTGCTGACCTGCCGCAAGTGCGGGAATGTCTTCTCCCTGCCTCGCCAGTCGGTGGACCGCCGCTGCCCCCTGTGCGGCGGCCGCACCCAGCCCTTCCAGATGCCCTATTCGGGCATGCACGAAACCCTGCGCCAGCGGGCCAAGCACCTGAAGGAATCCTAAGGCCATGCGCATCGTCTCCGGCCTGGCCAGGGGCATTCGTCTGGCGGTCCCCGAGGACGGCGGGGTGCGCCCCACCGAGGACAAGGTAAAGGAATCCCTCTTCTCCACCCTGGGGGATTTGCGGGGCGCCCGCATCCTGGACCTCTTCTCGGGAACGGGCGCCCTGGGGCTGGAGGCCCTCTCCCGGGGCGCCTCCCGGGTGGTCATGGTGGAGAAGGACCCCCGCCACCTGGCGGTGATGCGGGAAAACCTCCAGCGGGTGCGCAAGGCCATGGCCCCCCATCCCCCGGGGGAGGTGGAATTGCTGGGCGGGGACGCGGCCCAAATCCACCGCCGCCTTTCCCCCGGGGAGCGCTTCGACATCCTCCTGGCGGACCCCCCCTACCACACCCGCCCCGGCCAATACGGGGCCAGGGAGCTCCTCCTGGATTCCGGATGGCTCCCCTTCCTGGCGGAGGGGGCCATCCTTGTCCTGGAACACCATGTGGACACCGCCGACCTGCCCTGGTCCCCCCGCTCCCCCTGGCGCCTGCTGCGGGAGAAGAGCTTTGGCATCCGCGCCCTGGCCTACGGGCGCATTGCCGTCCCGGAGAGCGCCCCATGAGCGTCCCCGCCGGAAAAGAGAGCCGGGGGGAGGGGATGGCCGACAAGGCCGCCCTCCGGCGGGAAATCCGGCGCCTCCTGGCGGACGCCCCGCCCTTGCCGCCGAACCCGCCCTTCCACCGCCTCCTTCTGGACTCCCCCCTCTTCCAGGGGTGCACCGCCCTGGTAGGCTACCTCCCCATCCAGGCGGAACTGCCCGTCCTTCCCCTGCTGGAGGAGGCCCTGCGGCAGGGAAAGAGCCTCTTCCTGCCCCGCTTCCAGGATGGCCAATACACCCTTGCCCAGGCAAGGGACCTGGACCGCGACCTCGTGGACGGGCTCTACGGCATCCCGGAACCCGCCCCCGCCTGCCCGGAACCCAACCCCCTCCCTGAAAACACTCTCTGGCTGATTCCCGGACTGGCCTTCGACCGCCAAGGAAACCGGCTGGGACGGGGAAAAGGGTACTATGACCGCCTCCGGCAACGCTTCCCGCAGGGCACCACCCTGGGGCTCTGCCGAGAGTGCCAACTGCGGAAGGCCCCCCTGCCCACCGCCCCCTGGGACCGGCCCGTCAACGCCATTCTCACACCCACCCAATGGGTGCTCCCCCATGAACAATCTCCTTCGTGAACTCCTCCCCAGCCTCATCCAGGGACAGCAGAATTTCCTCTCGCCGGAACAGGAGGCGGAACTCAACACCCTCCAACTCTGGTTCTTGAGCGGCGCCAGCCTCCTGCTGGTCATCCTGGTGCTCTGGCAAATCCTGGCGACCAACCGGAGAGGGCACCTGGAAGCCACCCTCCGGCAGGAACGGGAGGAGGCGAACAAGGCCCTGGACACCGCCCGGGAACAGGCCCGCCTCCAGGCGGAAACCCTCCTCAAGGAAGCCGACCTGAAGGCAAAGGAAGCCCTCATGGCCGCCCGGGAGGCGGGAACACGGGAGCAGGAACAGGCCCGCGCAGAACTCCGGAAACAAGCCGACCGCCTGAACCAACGGGAGGAGGCACTGGAACAAAAACTGGGAAGACTCCAGGAACGCCTGACGGAACTGGACCAGAGGACCGACGCCTTCAAGGAAGGCGAACAGCACCTCCAACGGGAACGCGACGACCTCCAACGGGAACGCAACGGCCTGCAGGAAGAACGGGCCCGCCTGGCAGGATGCTCCCCCGAGGAGGCACGGCGGGAACTGCTGGAGGAATTGAGGCGCGAAATGGTCGCCGAACGGGCCGCCATGGTCCGCCAGCAGCAGGAGGAGGCACGGCAATGCCTCCAGGAACAGGCCAGGGGAATCCTCCTCGCCTCCATGGAGCGCTGCGCCAGCGCCCTCGTCCAGGAAGGCGCCACCTCCGCCGTCACCCTCCCCAACGAGGAAATGAAGGGGCGGATCATCGGCAAGGACGGACGGAACATCCGCGCCCTGGAAACCGCCACCGGCACCAATCTGCTGGTGGACGAGGCGCCCTTGACCGTGGTGGTCTCCTGCTTCGACCCAGTCCGCCGGGAGATTGCCCGGCGGGTGCTGGAGAAGCTGGTGGATGACGGGCGGATCCATCCCAGCCGGGTGGAGGAACTGGTGGAATCCGTTCGCCAGGAACTCGCCACCCATATGCGCCAGAAGGGGGAGGAGGCCGCCCAGCGCCTCTCCCTGGTGCTGCCGGAACGGCTGCTGGAAGTGCTGGGGCGCCTGGAATACCGCCACAGTTTCTCCCAGAATGTGCTCCAGCACTCCCTGGAGGTAGGGACGCTGGCGGGGACCCTCGCCGCCGAAATGGGACTGAACCAGGAGCTGGCCTGCCGGGCCGGCCTGCTCCACGACATCGGAAAGGGCTTGCCGTCGGATGGCCAGAGCGGGCATGCGGGGCAGGGAGCGGAGCTGCTCCGTTGCGCGGGGGAGGATCCCGTGGTGGTGAATGCGGTGGCCGCCCACCACAACGAAGTGCCCCTGGAGTCCGGGATCGCGGCCATTGTCCAGGTCTGCGACGCGGTCAGCGCGGCCCGCCCGGGGGCCCGTTCGGAGTCCACGGAATTTTTCCTGCGTCGTCTGGAGTCCCTGGAGCGCATTGGCAATTCCTTTCCCGGCGTGGAGAGTTGCCATGTGCTCCAGGCGGGGCGCGAGGTGCGTGTGCTGGTGCAGCCCCAGGAGGTCTCCCAGGAGCAGGCCCAGCTTCTGGCCCGGGAGATGGCCCTGCGCATCCAGACGGAGATGCGCTTCCCCGGCCAAATCCGGGTCACGGTCATCCGGGAGACCCGCGCCGTGGAATACGCCGGCTGAAGCCCCCAAAAAAATAGCCCCCTTCCCCCCTTTTCCCCCTCTCTCCAGGGCCGGGCGGCCACCGCCCGCACGGAGGACAGAACTTTCCAGGCCGGCACCGGAATGGCCGCCCCGGCAACCGGCAATCCCAACCCCAGGAGGCATTATGAATCTCCAAGAACGAAATGAAGCAATACTCGCCCTGCTGAAGCGGGACGCCCGCATCCCCGTCCAGGAAATCGCCGACCGTCTGATGCTCCAGCCCCAGGAGGTCTCCCAGGCCATCGAGGAGATGGAGCGCCAGGGGACGATTCTGGGCTACACCACCCTTCTGGGCAACGAGGAGGAACGGCAGACCCGGGCCATCATCGAGGTGCAGATCCAGCCCGAGCGGGACTCCGGCTTCGACGCCATCGCCCAGCGCATCTGCAAATTCGAGGAGGTAGTCTCGGCCTATCTGGTCTCGGGGCGCTACGACCTCCACCTGGAGGTGGTGGGCAACTCCCTCCAGGAGGTGGCCCATTTCGTGGCCAGCAAGCTTTCCACGCAGCCGGGGGTGAAATCCTGCGCCACCCTTTTCCTGTTGAAGAAATACAAGGAGGCGGGAATCGAATTCCAGAAGGAGGAGGGATATGAGCGTCTCCAAGTCTCCATGTAATGGCGGGGGGGAGCCCCGCCCCAGGGTCGCCCCCCACATCCAGAGGATGCCCAAGAGCGGCATCCGGAAATTCTTCGACCTGGTGAGCACCATGCGGGGCGTCATCTCCCTGGGCATCGGCGAACCGGATTTCGTGACCCCCTGGCGCATCCGGGAGGCCATGGCCTACTCCCTCCAGAAGGGCTATACCCACTACACCTCCAACCTGGGGGACAAGCGCCTCCGGGAAGCCATCTGCCAGCATTTCCACACCCGGTACGGCGGCCAATACTGCCCTGACACCCAATGCCTTGTGACAGTGGGGGTCTCCGAGGCCCTGGATTTGGCCGTGCGCGCCGCCGTCTGCCCGGGGGACGAGGTGCTCTACCACGAGCCCTGCTATGTCTCCTACGCCCCCACGGTCTCCATGGCCTACGGGGTGCCCGTGCCCATCCGCACCCACGCAGAGCACGATTTCGTGATCCAGGTGGAGGACCTGGAGAAGGCGGTCACCGACCGCACCAAGATTCTGATGCTGAACTACCCCAACAATCCCACGGGGGCGGGGATGACCTGGGAGGACAAGCAAAAGGTGGCGGAGTTCGCCCTGCGCCACGACCTCCTGGTCTTCTCCGACGAAATCTACGAGGACCTCTCCTACATCCCCCGCTCCCCCTCCATCGCCACCCTGCCGGGGATGGCGGAGCGCACCGTGGTCTTCAACGGCTTCAGCAAGGCATACGCCATGACAGGAATGCGGGTGGCCTACGCCCTGGGGCCCCATGACCTCATCGACGCCATGATGAAAATCCACCAATACACCATCCTCTGCGCCCCCACCCCCTGCCAGTTCGGGGCCATCGAGGCCCTCCAGGGGGCGGACAAGGAGCGGGAGGCCATGCGGCGGGAATACGAACAGCGCCGGAACGTGATTGTGAAGGGCTTCAACGAAATGGGGCTGAAATGCTTCATGCCCAGGGGCGCCTTCTATGTCTTCCCCTGCATCTCCCCCACGGGGATGCCCTCCCAGGAATTCGCGGAACGCCTGCTGGAGGAAGAGCACGTGGCGGTGGTGCCGGGCGACGCCTTCGGCGCCTCCGGCGAGGGCTTTGTCCGCTGTTCCTACGCCACGGGCATGAAGGAAATCCAGGAGGCCCTGCGGCGCATCCAACGCTTTGTGGAACGTCACGGAAGGGGGTAGTCCGCCATGGAGAGCCTGACCAACACCTGGCAAATCTACTCCATCCCCCCCCAGTGGCAGGGGCATCCCGTGGAGTTTGACATGGGATGCGGGAAGGGGCGCTTCACCGTGGAACTGGCCCGGCGCCATCCCGACCGCCTGATTCTCTGCAACGACCTGATTTCCGAGCGTCTCCGCATCGTGGAGAGGCGCGCCGCCCGGGCGGGGCTGGAGAATCTCCGGGCGCTGCGGGCCACCAGCCTGGCCCTGGCCTCCTACCAGCTCCCCCCCCATTGCCTGGACCGCGTCCATCTCCTCTGCCCCGACCCCTGGCCCAAGAAAAGCCACACCGCCCGGAGGCTGGTCTGCACGGACTTCCTCTGCCGGATGGTGCGGGTGCTCAAGCCCGGGGCCATCTTCCACCTCTCCACGGACTACGACCCCTACTTCCAGAACTGGCTCCAGATCTTCCAGAACCTCCAGGAACTCTACGAGCCGGCCCCCCAGGGAATCCAGGACATGGCCGACGTGAAGACGGACTTTGAGCTCCACTGGAACGCCCAGGGCAAGGAAGTGCGCCATGTGTGCTACCGCGTGAGGGGCTGACAAACCATGAAAGCCGTCTGCATCCCCTGTTCCGGGTCGGTGGAAGTGGAGGGGCTCCTGCCTGTCCTGGACCACCCCCTCTTCCAAAGGCTGCGTCGCTGCCGGCAACTGGGCCTCAACGACCTGGTATTCCCCGGTGCGCGCCACAGCCGCCTGGAGCACGCCCTGGGGGTGCTCCACCGGGCCAGGCTTGCCGCCCAGGTGCAGGGAATGCCCCCCGAAGACCGGCGCGCCCTGGAAGTGTTCGCCCTGCTCCACGACGTGGGGCACGGCCCCTTCTCCCACCAGGTGGAGCCCGTCCTTCCGGGGGACCATCACCAGAGGGGGGCGCAGGTCATCCGGGAGATGGAGGGGGCAATCCGGCAGTGCGGGGCGGACCCCGCACGGCTCCTGGCGATGCTGGCGGGAAAGGACCCCCTGGGGGAATGGGTCTCCGACCGGAACCTGGGCGCCGACAAACTGGACTACCTGGAACGGGACGCACTCCACCTGGGCTTCGTGGGAACCCCGCCCCTGGACCTCCTCCAGAAGAACACCCTCCGCAGCAGCGGGGGAATGCTCGCCCTCCGGGAAAAGTTCATCGAAGAGGGAAAACGGGTCCAGAAATTCTACTCCTATCTCCACCAGCACGGATACCTGAACAAGACCGCCCTCACCGCACAGAGGATGCTCCAATGGGCCCTCCAGCATAAACTCCAGGAGGAAAAACCCGCCCCGGAAACCGTGGAGGCCATCTGGAGGATGGCCGACGAAGAACTGGTCGCCTGGCTTCTCCAGGACTCCTGCCCCAAGGCCAGGAAAATGACACGACGCCTCCTGGAGCGGGACCTCCATCAAACCTGCCTCTGCATCAAGCCCACCGGTTACGCCTACGTGGAAAATGTCACCGGAAAGGATATCGCCCTGGTGGAATGGCCACGGGAAAAACTCCAGCGCCTCTCCCAGGCCCTCGCCTCCCTCCCACAGGCAAAGCATATCGAGGAAAAACTCGCCCAGGCCGCAAACCTCCCACAGGAAGACCTCCTCCTGGCCGCCATGCCCTATTTCCAAAAACTCCTCCCCAGGGACCTCCGCATCGCAAACGGAGGAAAACAGGACTACTGGCTCCTGGAAAAAGACCTGGACCACCGCGCCTCCCTGGAAAGCGACTACCTACGGACCTTCGCCATCCGAATCGCCGTCCCAAAAAGGGACCGGAAAACCCTGGCAAAGGACCCGGCACCACTCCTCCGTCTCCTGGACTCCCTGGCCGTCCCCGGCGGTTGTTAAAAAAATATCAAGCAACGGGGGACGGGGTAGGGAAAGGGGATTAGATTAACGCCGTTTTTTGGGGGAGGCGCCTCGCCCCCCCCTGTCTTGTCCCTCCCATGGCCATGGGCCATGGGTATCTGCGGGTGGCTGGTGTTTTCGGCCATTCGCGCAAAGTTCCGCCTTTCGCTTTGCCTTGCGTGTGCGAGGAGCGTGGGGCGGGCAGTCCTGGCCTGTGTCCCCTTTCCGAGTTTTTTTGTGGGGGGTCGTGGGCCTCATAGGAGAGCAAAGAACATGGCAAATCGTATCATTCTCAACGAGACCTCTTACTTTGGCAAGGGCGCCATCCAGGAAATCGCCACGGAGATCCAGTCTCGCGGCTGCCGCAAGGTGATGGTGTGCACGGATCCCGACCTGCTGAAGTTTGGCGTTGCCACCAAGGTGACGGATGTGCTGGACAAGGCGGGGATTGCCTACAAGGTGTACAGCGGCATCAAGGCCAACCCCACCATTGAGAATGTCCAGGAAGGCGTGGCCTTCTGCAAGGCCGAGGGGGCGGACGTGATTGTGGCCGTGGGTGGCGGCAGCGCCATTGACACCTCCAAGGCCATCGGCATCATCATCACCAACCCCGAGTTCGCGGATGTGCGCAGCCTGGAGGGCGTGGCCCCCACCAAGAAGCCCTGCCTGCCCATC
>JAEDNB010000190.1 GCA_016302725.1 Lentisphaeria bacterium | reverse complement strand
TCCCGGGGGGGAATGGAGCAGGCGGAGTCGCCGGAATGGATGCCGGCCTGCTCCACGTGTTCCATGATGGCCCCCACCACGGTGTGGATGCCGTCCGAGAGGCAGTCCACATCCAGCTCCTGGGCGTCATTGAGGAACTTGTCAATGAGGATGGGATGGCCCTCGGAGACGCTGGCGGCTTCCTTCATGTATTTCCGCAAATCGCTCTCCTGGAAGACAATGGCCATGGCGCGCCCGCCCAGCACGAAGGAGGGGCGCACCAGGACGGGGTAGCCGATGGCGGCCGCCACCCGACAGGCTTCCTCCCCGTCCTTCGCCATGCCGCTGGGGGGCTGGCGGGCCCCGGTTGCGGCGGCAATCCCCTTGAAGATGCCCCGGTCGTCCGCCGCGTCAATGTCCTCCGGCGGGGTGCCCAGGATCCGGACTCCCGCGTTCTTCAATGCGGTGGCCAGGTTCAGGGGCGTCTGGCCGCCCAATTGAACGATGACGCCATCGCACTGTTCCCGCTCATAGATGGCGAGGACATCCTCCAAGGTGAGGGGGTCGAAGTAGAGTCGGTTGGCGGTATCATAGTCGGTGGAGACCGTTTCCGGGTTGGAGTTGGCCATGACGGTTTCGTACCCGGCTTCCTGGAGGGCGAAGACGGCGTGGACGCAGCAGCAGTCGAATTCGATGCCCTGCCCGATGCGGTTGGGGCCGCCGCCCAGAATCATGATCTTCCCCTTTGCCTTGGTGGGGCGGACGGGTTCGTCCACCTCCCCATAGGTGGAGTAGTAGTAGGGGGTGGTGGCGCGGAACTCCCCGGCGCAGGTGTCCACGGTGCCGTAGACGGGGTGGATTCCCAGGGATTTCCTGCGTTGCCGCAGGGCCATTTCAGGGATCCGGAGGGCGTAGGCCAGCTGCCGGTCGGAGTAGCCCAGTTCCTTGGCCTTCCGGAGGGAGGGTTCCGTGTCCTGGAGTTCGTCCTCGAAGCGCACCAGTTCCTCCAGTTTCCGGAGGTAGAAGAGGTCGATGGCGGTGAGCTCGTGGATGCGCTCCGGGGACCATCCCCGCTTCAGGGCTGCGTGGAGGACATAGACGCGGTCCGCATTGGGGCGTGCCAGTTCCTGCTCCACCTCCTGGTCGTCCATCTCCAGGAAGCGGGAGGCCTTCTCCTCCATGCCAAAGCCCCAGTGCCCCGTCTCCAGGGAGCGGATGGCCTTCTGGAAGGCCTGGTTGAAATTCCGGCCGATGGACATGGCCTCCCCCACTGCCTTCATCTGGGTGCCCAGGGTGGAGTCGGCGGCGGGGAACTTCTCGAAGGTGAAGCGGGGTATCTTCACCACCACGTAGTCCAGGGCCGGCTCGAAGCAGGCGGGGGTAGTGCGGGTGATGTCGTTGCGCAGTTCGTCCAGGGTGTAGCCCACGGCCAGGAGGGCGGCGATTTTGGCGATGGGGAAGCCCGTGGCCTTGGAGGCCAGGGCGGAGGAGCGGGAGACGCGGGGGTTCATCTCGATGATGAGGCGTTCTCCCGTGCGGGGGTTGACGGCCCATTGGACATTGGAGCCGCCTGTCTGGATGCCGATGGCCTGGAGCACCTTGAGGGAATCCTGGCGCATGGCCTGGTATTCCCGGTCGGTGAGGGTCATGGCGGGGGCGACGGTGATGGAGTCCCCCGTGTGCACCCCCATGGGGTCCAGGTTCTCGATGGAGCAGACGATGACGGAGGTGCCCTTGCGGTCGCACATCACCTCCATTTCATACTCCTTCCAGCCCAGGAGGGATTCCTCGATGAGGACCTCGTGGTTCAGGCTGGCGTCCAGGCCCCGCTCCACAATGGCGCGGAACTCCTGGGGGTCCCGGGCGATGCCCCCCCCCGTGCCGCCCAGGGTGAAGCCGGGGCGCACCACCAGGGGCCATTTTCCGATCATCCTGGCGATGAGGCTGGCCTCCTCCATGCTGTGGGCGGAGCCGGAATTGGCGCTGCGGATTCCGATGGCGTCCATGGCGGCCTTGAAGGCGTTCCGGTCTTCGGCCTTGGCGATGGCCTGGGCGTCCGCCCCGATGAGTTCCACGTGGTAGTGCTGGAGGACGCCGCTCTTCCAGGCCTCCATGGCCAGGTTGAGGGCGGTCTGCCCCCCCAGGGTGGGAAGGAGGGCGTCGGGGCGTTCCCGCCGGATGATTTCCCGGAGGTATTCCGGGGTCATGGGTTCCAGGTAGGTGCGGTCGGCGAACTCCGGGTCGGTCATGACCGTGGCCGGGTTGCTGTTGAGCAGCACCAGTTCGTAGCCCTCCTGCTTCAGGGCCTTGCAGGCCTGGACCCCGGAGTAGTCGAATTCGCACCCCTGGCCGATGACCACGGGGCCAGCCCCCAGGAGCATGATTTTATGGATGTCAGTGCGTCTGGGCATGGGAGGGGGTCTCCTTTCTCTGGAGGGCGGCCTGCACCAGGCCGGTGAAGAGGGGGTGGGAGTGGAAGGGGCGGGAGAGGAATTCAGGGTGGAACTGGCATCCCAGGTAGAAGGGATGCCCCTTCAATTCCACCATCTCCACCAGGGAGCCGTCGGGGCTGGTGCCCGCCACGGAGAGCCCCGCCTTCTCCAGGCGCTCCCGGTAGGCGTTGGCGAATTCGTAGCGGTGCCGGTGTCGTTCCCGGGTCTCCTCCACGCCGTAGAGGTGATGGGCCAGGGAGCCGGGGGTGAGGCGGCAGGGATAGGCCCCCAGCCGCATGGTGCCCCCCTTCTGACGGACCCCGCGCTGGCTCTCCATCAGGTCGATGACGGGGTCGGGGGTCTCCGGGGAGAATTCCGTGGAGTTGGCCTGGGGAAGCCCCAGGACATTCCGGGCGTATTCAATGACCATGCACTGCATGCCCAGGCAGATGCCCAGGCAGGGGATGCCCCGGCGGCGGGCGTGGGAGAGGGCGGAGACCTTCCCCTCCACCCCCCGCATCCCAAAGCCGCCGGGGACGATGACGCCGTCAAACTCCTCCAGCCGCTCGGGGGACTTTTCCAGTTCCTCCGCCTCGATCATGTCGCATTCCACCCGGGTGCGCAGGGCGATGCCGGAGTGGGAGAGGGATTCGAAGATGCTCTTGTAGGCGTCCCGCAGCCCCGCGTATTTCCCCACCAGGGCGATACGGCAGGAGGAGGCGGGGTGGAGGACCCGGTCCAGCAGGTCGTTCCAGTCGTCCATCCGGGGGGCGTTCACAGGGAGTTCCAGGAGGCGGAGCACCTTTTCGTCCAGCCGTCGTTCGGCCAGTTCCTGGGGCACCTCGTAGATGGAGTGTTTCACATCCTCCTCCTCGATGACCAGGTCCTGGGGGACGTTGCAGAAGAGGGAGAGTTTCCTGCGGTGCTCCTCGGCCATGGGGACTTCGGTGCGGCAGATCAGGGCGTCGGGGAAGATGCCGATGTTGTGGAGGATGCTGACGGACTGCTGGCTGGGCTTGGTCTTCAGTTCCCCGGCGGCATGGATGAAGGGGACCAGGGTCAGGTGGAGGACGACGGCGTTGCGGCGCCCCACCTCGTTCTGGAACTGCCGGACCGCCTCCAGGAAGGGGAGGGACTCGATGTCCCCCGCCGTGCCCCCGATTTCCGTCATCACAATGTCCACCCCCGGCTTGGCGGCGCTGCGGATGGCGTCCTTGATTTCATTGGTGATGTGGGGAATCATCTGGACCGTGGCCCCCAGGTATTTCCCCTCCCGTTCCCGGGCGATGACACGGCTGTAGATCTTGCCGCTGGTGTAGTTGCTGTGGCGGTCGCAGGTCACTCCGGCGAAGCGCTCGTAGTGCCCCAGGTCCAGGTCGGCCTCTGTGCCGTCGTCGGTGACGTAGACCTCCCCGTGCTGGTAGGGGGACATGGTGCCGGGGTCCACGTTGAGGTACGGATCGAATTTCTGCATGGCCACGGTGTATCCCCGGGCCTTCAGGAGATAGGCAAGGCTGGCGGCGGTGATGCCCTTGCCCA
>JAEDNB010000189.1 GCA_016302725.1 Lentisphaeria bacterium | reverse complement strand
GTGACCTGGTCGGCCACCATGAAGGCGGAGTAGAAGCCCACGCCGAACTGTCCGATGAGTTCAGGGGGCAGTTCCTCCTTTCCGGCCTTGAGGCTTTCCAGGAAATGCTTTGTGCCGGAATTGGCCACGGTCCCGATGTTCTTTTCCACCTCTTCGGCAGTCATGCCGATGCCGTTGTCCCGGATGGTGAGGGTCCTGGCGTCCTTGTCCACCAGGAGTTTGATTTTCCATTCCGGGGAGTCTTCCAGGAGGGAGGGGTCCTTGAGGGCCTCGAAGCGCGCCCGGTCGATGGCGTCGGAGGCATTGGAGATGAGCTCGCGGAGGAAGATTTCCTTGTTGGAATAGAGGGAGTGAATCACCAGGTCCAGCATCTGCTTGACCTCGGTCTTGAATTCATGCTGTTGTGTGCTGCTCATGGCTTTGTTCGTTCTCTTTTGGTTCGGGATAGGGATGGCCCCGCCGCCTCCCTCCTGCCGCCGGGGGCTGCGGGGAAGGGTGCGGGGAAGGGGAAAGGCGGGCGCCCCTTATGCCAGGGCGTCGTAGAGTTGCCGGGTGGCTTCCAGGAGGGTCCCGGGGTAGGGATGGCCGCCTCCCAGCACAACGACCCCGGAGAAATTGGCGCATCGGAGGATGGAGAGGAGTTCCCAGACCTCGCCGTTGCCCTGGGCAAGCCGGGCGGGGGTCCCTTCCCAGGTGGCGTCGGAGAGGTCCAGCTGGCCGATGGTATGGATGAAGCGTCCGCTCTTCCAGGATTGCAGGAAGGGGTGTTCGCCGGCGCGGGCGAACTCCACGGGGGAGAAGGCCAGGTGCCTGCCGCCCTCGGGGAAGAGCCGGGCCAGTTCGCCGGCGGTGCGGCTTCCATTGGCCGCCAGGTTGCCCAGGAGGACCTGGAAGCCGGTCTCCTCCAGTTGGGCGAGGGCCTCCGGCGTGGCGGCGGCAAGGGGCAGCACGAGGCGGGAGAGGCCGGCTTCCTTCCACGCCTGCCCGCTGGCCGCCAGGTCCTGGGGAAGGGCGGGAACCCGCAGGCCCGTGACGGACACCCCCGCCTCCTGGAGCTCCTCCACCGCCCGCCGGAGCTCCTTGGCCGGGAGCCAGGCCGCCGCCCGCCCCTGGAGGTAGTCCAGCTCCACGGCGTCCACCCCGGCCTCCTTCAGTTTCTCCACGATTTCCGGGAGATAGCGCCCGCAGAGGCGGGAGGAGGCGGCCAGGCGGAAGGATTCCTTGGCGAAGCGGTCGCGGCGGATGGCTGCGCGCTGAAGGAGGCAGTCCTGGCAACTGGAATTGCCGCAGAGGACGAAATCCGGGGCCTCCTCCCCCACCTCCTTCAGCAGGTCCACCATCTGGGCGGCATCCAGCAGGCGCACCTGGGCGTCGCCGATGCGGGCCATCTTGGTGACGCCGCTTTGCCGGAGGAGGGAATCCAGGCCGATGAAATCCCGATGGGGGCCGGGGTAGCCCCTCCAGGTCCGGGTGATTTCCTTCCCCTTCTTGTCCCGGGAGGTGGTTTTGACCGTGCGGAGGTAGGGAAGTTCCAGCAAGGCCTCCACGGTGTGCATCATGGTGTTTCGGTCCATGTCCACCCCCAGCAGGCAAATCTTGCCTCCCTGGTCGGCAATGCGGACGTAGGGGCTTCCCTTCCCGTGGGCGGTGTCCGCCTGGAGATGCCCCTTCAGGAGGGACTTGGCCTTTCCGCCCACCGCCGCCAGGGTGCCCACGGGGGCGTCGCTGACCACGGCGTCTGCCCGGGAGCGCACCAGTTCGGTGACAACCCCCAGTTTCCCGAAGACCGGCACCACCAGGGTGCCCTTCGGCCCCAGGGCTTCCAGGAAGGCCTGTACGACTCCCTCTGCCCCCTTTTCCACTGGGCCGAGGCTGACCACGGAACTGTGGAGAAGGACGATGTCTCCGGGGACGATGCCCAGGTCCTTGAGGCCCTGGGCCAATTCTTTGATGGTGAGCATGGAAAGTGGGGCTGGGGAGAGGGGGTGGTGGAAAACCGGCGGGCGCGTTTGCCCCGCCTGGCCGGGAAATCTCATAAGATAATGCACAAAGGAAGGCCGTTTGCCTGGGTCTTTCCCCTGGGAGGCTTCCTGGGGGGCGCCCGTCCCTCCCCTGGCACGCCACGCCTTCCCCTCCCGGCTTTTCTTTGCGTCGGCGGGGGCGGCTCCCCGGAACCGGGCTACAGTAAGCCAGGTTTCTGCCAGGAGCCCCTCCCCGGAGGGAGGGCGTTGGCGGAGCCCGCCGCATTTCCGCGTCCTTTTCCTCCCCAACCCCGCGCATCCTTGAAGATGAACTTTCAGAACGACAACGAGAAATCCTCCTATGCCCTTGGGCTGAACATGGGGGCGCAACTCTCCCGCTTCCCCGTGGACCTGGATTTGACTGCCCTGACGGAGGGCATCCGGGACATGCTGGAGGGGCGGGAACCCCAACTGCCCCAGGAAGAATGCATGGCCCTGCTGGAAAAACTCTTCCATCAACTTGACCATTCCGGGTGCCATGGGGATTGCGGGGAGTGCCACAGCGATTGCCACGGCGGGAGCCAGGACGGGGAGAAGAACCGGGCGGAGGGAGAGGCCTACCGCAAGGAGTTCGGGGCGCGGCCCGGCGTGGAGACCCGCCCCTCCGGACTCCAGGTCCTGGTGATGGAAAGCGGAGACGAAGCCCGCCGCCCCAAGGCCTCCGACGTGGTCAAGGTGCATTACACCGGGCGCCTCATTGACGGAACGGTCTTCGACTCCTCCGTGGACCGGGGCGAACCCCTGGAGTTCTCCCTGAACCGGGTCATTCCGGGATGGACCGAGGGCATGCAGTGCCTCGGCGTGGGCGGCAAGGCGACGCTGGTGATTCCCCCCGAACTGGGATACGGCGCTGCCGGCGCCGGCGGCGTCATCCCCCCCCAGTCCACCCTCGTCTTCGACGTGGAGTTGCTGGACATCCGCTAGCCCACGCCTTCCCTTCCCATCTTTTTTTAGAACCGTAGCATTCCCAAGCACCGGGGAGAGGCGCAGTTCCGGTCCCTCCCCCATGAAAACCATCTATGAGAAGCCAAGCCATGACCAAGCAGATCCGGGTGACCATCTGGAATGAGAATGTCCATGAATCCGAGCAGACCCCTCTGGGGGAACTTTGCCGCAGCTACTATCCCTGCGGAATCCACAACTACCTGAAGGAGGTCCTACAGGCCGAGGACCTGGAAATCCGCGCGGTCTCCCTGGATATGCCGGAGCAGGGGCTTCCCCAGGAGGTTCTGGAGTCCACCGATGTGCTGATGTGGTGGGGCCATTGCGCCCATGCGCGGGTGGAGGACGCCCTGGTGGACCGCATCCAGGCGCGGGTGCTTGACGGCATGGGGCTGATTGTGATGCACTCCGGACACTACTCCAAGATTTTCAAGCGGATGATGGGCACGACCTGCTCCCTCCACTGGCGCGAGGTGGGGGAAAAGGAGCGCCTCTGGAAGGTGGCCCGCCGCCATCCCATCTACGAAGGGGTTCCCGAGACCTTTGTGATTCCCAACTCCGAGATGTATGGCGAGAGCTTCGACATTCCCGATGACGGGAAGGTCCTCTTCCTCTCCTGGTACGAGGGCGGCAATGTCTTCCGCAGCGGCGTGACCTTCCTCCGGGGCAATGGAAAGATCTTCTACTTCTCCCCCGGCCACGAGACCTTCCCCGTCTACCACAACGAAAATGTCCAGAGAATCCTGGGCAACGCCATCCGCTGGGCGGCCCCCGATGGGTTCCGTGAACCCTGGAAGGAGTTCATCCCGGAGGGACACGAGAAGATTTCCACCCCGAACCCCCTGGCGAACCTGGATACCAGCGCCCTCCACAAGGCGCAATAGGGAGCCTGGGGCCTCCCCCTCCCGGCAAAGGGCAATGGGGAAGGGGAGGCCAGCCCCTTGCCGCTAAACCAAACCACTCCCCTGTGAGGCGGGAATGAGAAGAGAACAGGCAACCATGCAAAAACGGCGGAAGGC
>JAEDNB010000188.1 GCA_016302725.1 Lentisphaeria bacterium | reverse complement strand
CCCGTGGCCCCTGTGGGAGTGAAGCCCGTGGCCCCTGTGGGAGTGAAGCCCGTGGGCCCTGTGGAAGTGAAGCCCGTGGAGGCGCCGAAGGCGGTTCCCGCCTTCAAGAAGATTACCATGGTGGAGGAGAATAAGGCTCCTGTGGTGCCTGATGTTAAGTCGGACGCCCCTGCGGCCAAGGCTCCGGCGGCGGCTTCGGCGGCCAAGCCCGCCGCCGCCCCTGCGGCGGAAATGGGCCTGAAGCGCCAGGTGATGACTCCCTTGGATGAGCCCCAGTCCGCCCCTCCTGTGCGGGAGCCGCAGCCCACCGCCATGAACTATCTCTTGGCGGCGGTAGGGGCTTTGGCCTTCATCGGCATCGCCTTCCTGATCATCGCCAAAGTGCTGTAAGGGCACAAATGGGCGACGGGCGGGAACCCCTGGCGGAAGCGAGGGGGTTTCGCCTCCCAGGGACTCTTCCCGGGCTCGCCGTCCTTCCTTCCCTTGGCCGACTCTTTCGGCGTCGGGAACTCTTCCTGTGGTTTTCCTCCTTTTTCCGCAGGGGCATGGTTTCCGGCGCCGTTTTTGTTCCCGGAATTTTCCCTGACGGCGAGGGGAGGGGAGGGCATCCGGCCAGTTTCCCGCCCTCCCACGTCCCGTCGGCGGGCGTTCTGCATGGATTCCGTATCCACGCCGCTTCGCGCCCCTGCATTCCTTTCTTTCTGGCTGCCTCCCTTCCCCTTTCCCTTCTCCCCTTGCCGGGTTTGCGACGATGAAGACCTTGTTGCTCCACCACAATGATTTGGACGGATATACGGCGGGTATCCTGGCCATGTTGGCCTATCCCCGGGCGGAAGCCCGCCCCATGAACTATGCCAAGGGGGGGACTCCCTTGGAACAGAAGGACTTTGAGGAATACGACACTGTGGTGGTCGTGGACTATTCCCTGCCGGGGGAACTTATGCTTTGGCTGATGGAAAACCGGAATCTCATCTGGATTGACCACCACTACTCCGCCATTTGCCAAAGCCGGAAAATGGGGTATGACCGGGCGGAGGGACTGCGATGCCCTCCCGGGGAATTCATCTGCGGCGCAGAATTGGCCTGGAAATATTTCCATCCCCAGCTGCCCATCCCGCGGTTTCTGCGGCTAGTGGGGGACTACGACACCTTCCGAAACTCCCAAAGCCAGGCTTTCCAGCAGGAGGTGCTTCCCTTCTTCTATGCCTCCCAGCTGGAAATGGACAACCTGCTCCCGCGACGCTTCTCCGAGCCGGGCTTCCCCTTGAAATCCGTGGAGGATTTCCAGCAGGAGGAACGGTGCGAGGAGTGGATTCGCAAAGGCAAGGTAATCCAAGCCTACAACCAGGACTACTACACCAGAATCGGAAAGGAATTTTCCTTTGTCCGGAATCTCTGGGGCTTGCGGGTCCTCTGCCTCAACTGCCCGGGCCACGGCTCCCTGAACATCAAGCCCTCTTTCCGCCCTCTGGAGCATGATGCCATGCTCCAGTTCGCCTTCAATGGAAGCGGGTGGTCCTACGGACTCTATACGGATACCTTCCTGAAGCCCCAGGTGGATTGCTCCGCCATCGCCAAGGAGTTCGGGGGAGGCGGACACCGGGGGGCGGCGGGATTCTCCACCCCCGCCCTCCTGCCGGGACTCCTGGAGTGACTCCCCCCAAAAAAAGAGACATATACCAGGGAATCCCCTCCCACTTCCCCTTCTTTCCGGCGGCGCCCCATCCTCTCCTTGGGACGCCGCACGACTTTTTCCCCCTGCAAAAACAAGGGGGCTACTTTTTAATGTGGCAGATGTGGCAGGTGGCGCAGTTCAACTCCGCCGGGGGCTCATAACGCCCCCCCGCCTTCCTGGCGGCGCGAATCTTGGCGGCGTTGAGAAGGGCCAGGAAGACTCCCAGCACCATAAAGGCGCCAGGAGCGAATTTCAGCAGGGAAAAGCCTTGCCAGCGGGGCACGACGCTCAACTCGAAGAGGGTGCCCGCCGCAATGAATTCCCGCACCGCCCCCAGCAGGGTGAGGACCAGGGTGAAGCCCAGCCCCATGCCAATCCCGTCCAGCAGCGCAAGCCCGGGGCCATGCTTGGAGGCAAAGGCCTCCGCACGCCCAAGGACAATGCAGTTGACCGTGATGAGGGGAAGGTAGATGCCCAGGGACTTCACCAGGGCGGGAGGCGCGTAGGCCTCCATGAGGAACTGCACAATGGTGACAAAGGTGGCGATGACCACAATGAAGCAGGGAATGCGGACCTTGTCGGGAATGAGGGACTTGAGAAGCGATATCACCAGGTTGCTTCCCACCAGAACACAGGTGGTGGCCAGGCCCATGTAGATGGCGTTCTTGGCGCTGGAGGAGGTGGCCAGGGTGGGGCACATGCCCAGAAGGAGCACCAGCACGGGATTCTCCTTCCAAATGCCGTTGAGGAGGGTTTTCAGGGCGTTCAACATGGAATGACTACTCCTGGGGGTCGTTGGTGGGGGCGAAGAGGGCCTTGCGCTGGTGCCAGGCCTGGCATACCCGGTTCACGGCGTTGACAACGGCACGGGAGGAAATGGTGGCGCCGCTGACAGGCTTCACCATTCCCGGCCCCTTCTCCGCCTTCAACACAAACCCCTCCTGGGGAAGGGACTGACCCGCATAGCGGTCCAGGTATTTGTTGGGGGGATAGGCGCCGCCGGAGGCTTCCTGGGAGGCCGCAGCCGGGCGGAAAAGGTCCCAGAAGGAGCGGGAGACGGTGCGGTCGCAGACGCGGCTGCCGATGCCGGGGGTTTCGGCGTTCTCCGTGACGAGGACGCCGCGCACAGTGCCGTCGGGGTCGATGCCCACCAGCACCTTCAGTTCCCCGCCAAAGCCGCTAGGGTCGGCGGCCTCGGCGCAATAGGCCAGGAGATGTCCTGCGGCGTCCGTGGCCTGGAAGAAGGTCACCTCCGACCCGTCTTCCAGCCTGAGGGGCATTTCGCCGCAGGTCTCCGTGCGCACGGTCTCCCGGGGGAGGAGGAGGGCCATCTTTTCGTTTCTCTGCCTTTCCTTCGCCGCCTGGCGGGGGGCCTCGGTCTTGGCGTTGACAAAGGCCAGGGCGGCGCCTGCCAGGGCGCAGATGAAGGTCAGGCTCAAAGCCAGTTTCAGAATTTCTTTCATCGTTCCATTCCCTCCATTACGATGGCATCTTGAGGCCTTTTTTCCGGGGCATGCCGAAGGGTTTTCCCGCCGTCATGCGGTCGATGAGGGGGGTGAAGGCGTTCATAATCAGGATGGAGAAGGAGACGCCCTCGGGATAGCTGCCCCAGAGCCGGATGCAACTGGTGAGGATGCCGCAGCCGACGGCGAAATAGATGGCGCCCAGGCGGGAGAGCGGGGTGGTGACCATGTCGGTGGCCATGAAGAAGGCGCCCAGGAGGAGTCCTCCGGAGAGGAGGTGGAAGAGGGGGTTGGCGTAGGCATCGGGCTGGATGAGCCAGGCCAGCCCCGTAATCACCACCACCGTCCCCAGGTAGAAGACGGGGACATGCCACCGGATGATGTTCAGGCAAATCAGCAGGAGGCCTCCCAGGAGGATGGCCAGCCCGCAGGTCTCTCCCAGGGAGCCCCCTTTCTCCAGTCCCAGGAGCATGTGCCAGTAGGCCTTGGCCTGGCACCCGCCGGAGCGGGGCGCACACTGCTGGGGCAGCGTCCGCGCATCCCGGTTCTCCCGGCTCATCTTGGACCACTTCAACGGGGTGGAGGTGGTGGTGGGCTTCTGCCCCGGCTTGCCGGTGGCGGAGGTGACAGGGGCCACCACCGCTTCGGCGCCCTTCTCCAGGCAGGAGGGCGTGCGGGGGATGGGCCAGGTGGTCATCACGGCGGGAAAGGCCAGAAGCAGGGCCACGCGGCCCACCAGCGCGGGATTGAAGGGGTTGCAGCCAAGCCCGCCAAAAATCATCTTGGCGACCACAATGGCCATGAAACACCCGATGAGGCAAATCCACCAGGGGGTGTTGGAGGGGAGGTTCATGCCCAGCAACA
>JAEDNB010000187.1 GCA_016302725.1 Lentisphaeria bacterium | reverse complement strand
ATCAACACCACCAAAATCTGCGCCACCAGCCGGATGGTCTCCAACCTCATGAACATGCCCATCCAGCCCAACAAGGCCATCGTGGGACGCAACGCCTTCGCACACTCCTCCGGAATCCACCAGGACGGCGTCCTCAAAAACGCCCAGACCTACGAAATCATCGACCCCAAGGACATCGGGCTGGACGACAATTCCATCGTCCTCACCGCCCGCAGCGGGCGCGCCGCCCTCAAACACCACCTCCAAAGCCTGGGCGTCACCCTGGACCAGGAAAAACTCGACTCCGTCTACCAGCAGTTCCTCCAACTGGCCGACAAGAAGAAGGACGTCACCGACGACGACCTCCTCATCCTGGCGGGCACCCACCGCAACAGCGGGCGCCACGTCACCATCGACTACCTCCAGGTGGTCAGCGGCGTCAATGTCCGCCCCGTGGCCAGCATCGGCCTGAACATCGCCGGAGAGCATTTCGAGGCGGCCGCCTCCGGCACCGGCCCCGTGGACGCCGCCATCTGCGCCCTGAAGAAAATCATCAACCGCCCCATGGTGATGAAGGAGTTCACCATCCAGTCCATCAACAAGGGGAGCGACGACCTGGGGAAGGTCCACATCCAGCTGGAGCACAACGGCGACCTCTACTACGGTTTCGGCGCCCACACCGACATCATCGCCGCCTCCGTGGAGGCCTACGTGGACTGCATCAACAAATTCCGGAACTGATTTCCAAGGGAAGGAGACGCCCGCCATGCCCAAGACGCTTTTCGACAAAATCTGGGATGCCCACGTGGTCCAATCGGTCCCCGAGGGTCCCGACCAGCTGTACATCGACCGCCTCTACTGCCATGAGGTTACCAGCCCCCAGGCCTTTGAAGGCCTGCGGGCCCGGAGCCTCCAGGTCTTCCGTCCTGCCAATGTAGTCTGCATGCCGGACCACAACATCCCCACCCTCCACCAGGAGTGTCCCATCCAGGACCCTGTCGCCCGCACCCAGGTGGAGACCCTGGCCGCCAATGTGCGGGAGTTTGGGCTGAAGCACTTTGGGGTGATGGACGAGCGGAGCGGCATCATCCACGTGGTGGGTCCGGAGCGGGGGCTGACCCTGCCGGGCTCCACGGTGGTCTGCGGGGATTCCCACACCTCCACCCACGGCGCCATGGGCTGCGTGGCCTTTGGCATCGGCACCAGCGAAGTGGAGATGGTGCTGGCCAGCGGCTGCATCCTCCAGACCCGCCCCAAGACCATGCGCATCACCGTGGAGGGGGAGTTGGGCAAGGGAGTCACCGCCAAGGACATCGCCCTCTTCCTCATGATGAAGCTGGGCACCGCCGGCGCCACCGGCCACTTCGTGGAATACGCAGGCTCCGCCATCCGCTCCCTCACCATGGAAGGACGCCTCACCCTCTGCAACTTAAGCATCGAAATGGGAGCCAGGGGCGGCATGGTCGCCCCCGACCAGACCACCTTCGACTACCTGGCAAAATGCCCCGAGGCCCCCAAGGGGGAGGAGTGGGGAAAGGCCCTGGAAAAATGGAAGGCCCTCGCCTCCGACCCCGACGCCCACTTTGACCGGGAAGTCGCCTTCGACGCACGGGACATCGCCCCCATGGTGACCTACGGCACCAACCCCGGAATGGGCATGCCCGTGGACGGGAAAATCCCCCTGGAAGCCCCGGAACGACCCCTGCAATACATGGGCTTCCAGCCCGGAGACCCCCTCCTGGGAAAAAAGGTGGACTACGTCTTCGTGGGCGCCTGCACCAATGGACGCGCCGAGGATTTCCGCGCCTTCGCCTCCCTGGTGAAGGGCCGCAAAAAGGCGGACGGGGTCACCGTGTGGCTAGTCCCCGGCTCCTGGGCGGTGCTCAAGCAACTCCGCCAGGAGGGGGTGGACGCCATCCTGGAGGAGGCGGGATTCGCCCTCCGCCAGCCCGGCTGTTCCGCCTGCCTGGCCATGAACGAAGACCGCGTCCCCGCCGGCAAACTCTGCGTCTCCACCAGCAACCGCAATTTCGAGGGGCGGCAGGGGCCCGGGGCGCGCACCATCCTGGCCAGCCCCCTCACCGCCGCAGCCGCCGCCGTCACCGGAGTCGTCTCCGACCCGCGGAATTTCCTGTAACGCCACAGAAGGACCCCTGCCATGAAACAAAAACTGGAAATCCTGCGCAGCCGTTGCGTGCCCCTCCCCCTGGACAATGTGGACACCGACCAAATCATCCCTGCGCGCTACCTGAAGGAAACCACCCGGGATGAGGCCTTCTTCGGAAAACACCTCTTCCAGGATTGGAGATACCGCCCCGATGGCACCCCCAATCCCGACTTCGTCCTCAACAACCCCCGCTACAGCGGGCAAATCCTGCTGGCCGGGCGCAATTTCGGCTCCGGCTCCAGCCGGGAGCACGCCGCCTGGGCCGTGGCTGGATACGGCTTCCGGGCCGTGGTGGCCAGTTCCTTCGCGGACATCCACAAGCAAAATGAACTGAACAACTTCGTCCTCCCCATCGTCGCCCCCCAGCCCTTCCTGCAGCGCCTGGTGGCCCTTGTCCAGGAACGCCCCGAAACCGAAGTGGAAATCCATCTTCCCAACCAGACCCTCACCGTCCTGGGGCAGGAGGGCATGGGCATCCATTTCGACATCAACGCCTACAAGAAACACTGCTTCCTCCATGGGCTGGATGACATCGACTACCTGCTGACCTGCAAGGGCCTGGTGGAAAAATGGGAGGCCGCCCGCGCCTAGCCCGGACCACGAACAACCAAAGGAACCCCCTCGACCATGAACTTCAAAATCGCTGTCCTCCCGGGCGATGGCATCGGCCCGGAAATCTCCCTCTGGGGCGTCAAGGCCATGGAGGCCGTCTGCCGGCGCTTCGGACACCAGGCCACCTTCCAGGAGGCCCTCTGCGGCGCCGCCGCCATCGACCAGGTGGGCGACCCCTTCCC
The DNA here is from genome assembly GCA_016302725.1 of Lentisphaeria bacterium. Lineage (GTDB taxonomy): Bacteria > Verrucomicrobiota > Lentisphaeria > Oligosphaerales > Oligosphaeraceae > UBA1724. Next base: position 1,066 of record JAEDNB010000187.1, on the reverse strand, counting down.
CAAGGAAACCCTGGAACTCTGCCAGGCCTCAGACGCCGTCCTCTTCTCCGCCGTGGGAGACCCCAAATACGACCAGAACCCCGACGCCAAGGTCCGCCCCGAACAGGGCCTCCTTGCCATGCGGAAGCAACTGGGCCTCTTCGCCAACATCCGCCCCGTCCAGACCTTCCCCAGCCTCCTCCACCACTCCCCCCTGAAGCCTGAACTGGTGAAGGACGCCGATTTCGTCTGCATCCGGGAACTCACCGGAGGCATGTATTTCGGCGAAAAATACCAGGACGAGGAAAAGGCCTACGACACCAATCTCTACCACCGCAACGAAGTGGAGCGAATCCTCAAGGTCGCCTTCGAATACGCCCGGCGCCGCAAAGGGCACCTCACCGTGGTGGACAAGGCCAATGTCCTGGCCTCCAGCCGCCTCTGGAGAAAGGTCGCAAAGGAGATGGCCCTCCAGAACCCCGATGTGCAAACCGATTTCATGTACGTGGACAACGCCGCCATGCGCATGATCCAGGACCCAAGGTTCTTCGATGTGATGGTCACCGAAAACACCTTCGGCGACATCCTCACCGACGAGGGCTCCGTCATCAGCGGCTCCATGGGACTGCTCCCCTCCGCCTCCATCGGCACCGGCACCCCCGTCTTCGAACCCATCCACGGCTCCTGGCCCCAGGCAGCCGGAAAGAACCTGGCCAACCCCCTGGCTCAAATCCTCTCCGTGGCCATGCTCTTCGAACATTTCGGATGCACCGAGGAAGGAAACGCCATCCGGAAAGCCGTCAACGCCTCCCTGGACGCCAATGTCCGCACCCCAGAAATCCAGGTGGAAAACGCCCCCCACTACGGCACCCGGGAAGTGGGTGCCTGGATCACCGAATATCTCCAAAAATAACGGAAAATCCCCCCCGCCCCCCGAAAGCGGGGGCTAGAGGTTCTAGAGGGGCTAGAGGGGCTAGAGGGGTTGCTTCCTCAAATAGAAGGGAGGGAGCGGTCCTGTGCGGGGTGCACGAGCCGCCTCTCTGTGCTCTCCGCGGGCCCGGCTTGCCGGGCCGCCTTCCGTGTCTTC
>JAEDNB010000186.1 GCA_016302725.1 Lentisphaeria bacterium | reverse complement strand
CCCATCGAATCCCTGGCCCAGAAGGCCCTGGGGCTGGCCGGGGCCACCGCCATCCAGCAGGCGGGAGTGGACATCTTCAATGAAAAGTGCCGCTCCATGGTGCAGACCTACGTGAAGGAGTGGAAGACCACCGTCAACCGCATGGGGCGCTGGGTGGATTTCGACCACGGCTACAAGACCATGGACCCCACCTTCATGGAGACCGTCTGGTGGGTCTTCTCCCAACTCTGGAAGCAGGGGCGGGTCTACAAGGCCCACCGCATCGTCCCCTACAGCTGGAAACTCACCACCCCCCTCTCCAACTCCGAGGCCAGCGCCAACTACAAGATGGTCCAGGACCCCACCGTCACCGTGCGCATGCGCGTCCTCTCCTGGCCCATCCCCATGCCGGAAACCCAGGGCCTCACCCCCTATGTCCTCATCTGGACCACCACCCCATGGACCCTCCCCAGCAACCTCCTGGTCTGCGCCGGCCCCGACCTGGACTACGTGGTCGTCCGGGACGGCGACTCCCAGGACGCCTACCTCATGGCCCGGGAACGCCTCGCCTCCCTCTTCAAAAACCCCGCCGACTACACCATCCTCAAGGAACTGAAGGGACGGGACCTGGTGGGCACCCGCTATGAACCCATCTTCCCCTACTTCCAGGACAGGCACCCCCGGGATTTCCGCATCGTCAACGACGACTACGTCACCGCCGACGACGGAACGGGCCTGGTCCACATCGCCCCCGCCTACGGCGAGGACGACTACCGCATCTGCCAGCGGGAGGGAGTCTCCCTGGAAGACCCCCTGGACGCCGAATGCCGCTTCACCGACGCCGCCCCCGACTTCGCCGGACTCCAGTGCAAGGAGGCCGACAAGGCGGTGATCCGCTGGCTCAAGGAAAAGGGGAAACTGGTGCGCCAGGACACCATCGTCCACAGTTACCCCTACTGCGAGCGCACCGACACCCCCCTCATCTACAAGGCCATCGACGCCTGGTATGTGCGGGTGGAGGACCTCCACGAACGCCTCCTCCGGAACAACGCCCAGACCTCCTGGATGCCCGCCGCCATCGGCTCCCACCGCTTCGCCAACTGGCTGGCGGAGGCCAAGGACTGGAACATCTCCCGCAACCGCTTCTGGGGCTCCTGCATCCCCCTCTGGATCAACGTGGACGACCCCGACGACATCCTCTGCGTGGATTCCGTCGCCACCCTGGAGAGGCTCTCCGGCCAGAAGGTGACCGACCTCCACAAGCATTTCATCGACAAGATTGAAATCCACCGGGACGGGAAGACCTACCGTCGCACCCCGGAGGTGCTGGACTGCTGGTTCGAATCCGGCTCCATGCCCTATGCCCAGAGCCACTACCCCTTTGAGAACAAGGAGTTCGTGGAGAAGAACCTGCCCGCCGACTTCATCGCCGAGGGATTGGACCAGACCCGGGGCTGGTTCTACGCCCTCATGGTCCTCTCCACCGCCCTCTTCGACAAGCCCCCCTTCCAGAACGTGGTGGTCAACGGGCTGGTGCTGGCGGAGGACGGGCGAAAGATGTCCAAGCACCTCCACAACTACCCCGACCCCATGGTGGTGATTGAGAAATACGGGGCGGACGCCCTGCGCCTCTGCCTCCTTTCCAGCCCCGTGGTGCGGGCCGAGGACCTCCGCTTCTCCGAGACCGCCGTGCGGGAGGTCATGCGCATGGTCCTGCTCCCCCTCTGGAACTCCTACAGTTTCCTGGCCACCTACGCCAGGATTGACGGCTGGAAACCCCAGGGGGAGGCCGCCGCACCCCCGGAAAACCCCCGCCATGTCCTGGACAAGTGGATTCTCTCCCGCCTCTCCACCACGGTGGCCGACGTGCGGGACGCCCTGGACCACTACGATCTCCAGAGGGGCGCCACCCGCTTCACTGGATTCCTGGAGGAACTCACCAACTGGTACATCCGCCGCAGCCGCCGCCGCTTCTGGAGAAGCACCGACGCCCAGGACAAGGAGGAGGCATACCAGACCCTCCACTACGTCCTCCTCACCTTCTGCCAGGTGGCCGCCCCCTTCATCCCCTTCATCACCGAGAACATCTACCGCAATCTCCGCACGGAGGCGATGCCCCTCTCCGTCCATCTCTGCGACTACCCCGAACCCCTCCTCCATTTCCGGGACGACCGGCTGAACCAGCAGATGGACAACACCATGCGGGCGGTCTCCCTGGGGCGCCTCCTGCGCAGCCAGGCCAAGCAGAAGGTCCGCCAGCCCCTGGCCGAGGCGGTCCTGGTCTCCCTGGACGCCCAGGTGCGCCAGGACCTGGCCTCCATGGCCGAAGTCATCGCCGAGGAATTGAATGTGAAGCGTGTGCGCATCGAAGAGGACGAGGAGAAACTGGTGCGCCTCTCCGCCAAGCCCAACATGAAGCGCCTGGGCCCGAAGTTCGGCAAGCAGGCGGGCCTCCTGGGCAAGGCAATCGCCGCCCTCACCGCCGCCGACCTGCGCACCCTCCGCCAGAAGGGGGAGATGACCCTCCCCCTGGGTGACGGCGCCGTGGCCATCACCGGGGAGGATGTCCTCCTCCTCCGGGAAGAACTGCCGGGCATGACTGTGGCCAACGAAGGCGAGGTGACCGTCGCCCTGGACACCCGCCTGACCCCCGCGCTGGAGCGGGAGGGCTGGGCCCGGGAGATGGTCTCCAAGCTTCAGGCCTTGCGCAAGGAGATGGGCCTGGATGTGGTGGACAAGGTGCGCATCCGCTACGCCACCCAGGACGAGGTGTTGAAGCAGACCGCCCTGGAGCAGAGGGAATACCTCTGCGGTGAAACCATGGCCCTCTCCCTGGAGGAGGCCCCCACGGAGGCGGACGGCTTCGTCTCCGTGGACCTGGGAGGCAAGTCCATCGCCTTCCAAGTCCTCAAGGCCTAGCCCCCTGCCCCCCCCCGGCCTGCCAGCTTCTCCAGGGGCTGGCGGGGGGGCGGGAAGAGGGCATGCCGCCCTCCCATACCCCGGCATTTCGCCATCGGAAAGACGCCCCATTTCCCCCATGGTCCAACTCCTCCTCAAAAGCCAAGCGGAGCTCATGCTCCTGGCCGCGGTGCTAGTGCTTCTGTATAGTTTCCGCTATACCATCGGCACCGCGCCCACCTACCTGGCGGCGGGGCTCTATTTCGTCTTCGCCCTCTTCGCGGGGACGAACCGGCTCCTCCCCCCACTGGAGGGCGGGGAGGTCCTGGGGCTGCACAGCGGGCTGCTCTGGCTCCCCTTCCTCCTTCTCCTTATCATCGTCTACGAACTGGAGGGGACGGGGGCCGCCCAAAGGTTCTACATTGGGCTGGTGGCCGTCTCGCTGCTCTTCCTCCTCCTCTGCCTCTGCCTCTTCTTCCCGCCCTTCTGCCAGGAAGCCACCGCCACGGAGGCCGGTGCGGGGGATTTCCTCAAGGGGGTGGGGGCGCTGCTGAAGAGCCCGGGCGCCAGAAGCGCCCTCCTCCACAGCCTCTTCACCCACCTCTTCCTCTTCCTCCTGGTGCCCATCCTCTACCAGGCCTTCCTGAATCTCTTCCGGGGGCTCTACGGCGGCGCCATCCTCACCACCATGGTCATCTACGTGGTGCTGGTGGAGGCCCTGGGGGCCATCTACATCTGCATCGTCTCCGGCTCCCGGGCCTACACCCCCACCCAGCCCCTGGGCTGGGGCGTCAAACTCCTGGCCGCCTTCCTCCTCTCCCTCCTGGGACATTTCTTCATCGAGCTCAACTCCCCCTACCGCCAGAAGAGCCGAAAACCCCTGAAGTTCCTCACCGGATTCCTGGATTTCTTCTTCTCCCCGGAACGCATGATGCGCTCCCTCTCCGAATGGAGCGAACGCTATCGCGTGGTGGTGGAAAACTCCAGCGAACTCATCCTCCTGGTCGCCCAGGACGGAAAGGTCCTCAACGCAAACCGAATCGCCGCCAAATACCTGGGACGCGCCCTCGACGACCCCGGCTTCCGCCTGGACCAGGTGGTCTTCGACGACCAGAACCGCCCCTGGGCCTGGCAGAACAAAT
>JAEDNB010000185.1 GCA_016302725.1 Lentisphaeria bacterium | reverse complement strand
TATCCCCGGGCCTTCAGGAGATAGGCAAGGCTGGCGGCGGTGATGCCCTTGCCCAGTCCGGAGACGACGCCTCCGGTGACGAAGAGGAATTTGGTCATGGCGGGAAGAGGTTCAGCGGGGGAGGGCGCCCGGGGGCATGGCGGGGGTCATTTCCCCATCATGTCCCGGAAGCGCCGGAAGAGGTGTGCGGCATCCCAGGGGCCCGGAGCCGCCTCCGGATGGTACTGCACGGAGAAGGCGGGCAGGGTCTTGTGGCGGATTCCCTCCACGGTGTGGTCGTTGAGGTTCCAGTGGGTGACTTCCAGGGAGTCGGGGAGGCTCTCCGGAAGGAGGGCGAAATTGTGGTTTTGGGAGGTGATTTCCACGGCGCCGGTCTCCACCTCCTGGACGGGATGGTTGCATCCGTGGTGGCCGAAGGGGAGGCGCCCCGTCCTGCCGCCGCAACTCAAGCCCAGGATCTGGTGGCCCAGGCAGATGCCCATGACGGGGAGCTTGCCCAGCAGGGCCTGCACGCAGGGGATGACCCCCTCCACCCCGTCCGGGTCGCCGGGGCCGTTGGAGAGCAGGAGGCCGTCCGGCCTGCAGGCGAGGATGTCGTCGGCCGTGCAGCCGGCGGGGAGCACCCGCACCCGGCATCCCGCCTGGGCGAGGCTGCGGAGGATGTTCCATTTCACGCCGCAGTCCACCACCACCACGGTGCAATCCCCCTGGTCGCACCAGGCATAGGGGGCGTCGGCCGCCACCTTGGCGGCGCAGTCCAGCCCGTCCAGCCCCGGCCATTGGCGGGCGAGTTCCACGGCCTTTTCCGGGGGCATGGGGGTGCCGTCGGCGTGGAGCCAGGCCTTTTGGGTGCCGTGTTCCCGGAGGTGGAGGACCAGTCGCCGGGTGTCGACGCCCTGGAGGGCTGGCTTGCCCATGCGCTTCAGGCAGTCGGCCAGGCTTTCCTGGCTTCTCCAGGAGGAGGGGGGATTCAGGGTCTGGACCACCAGTCCGCTGAGGAAGAAGGAGCGGGACTCCATGTCTTCCTGGTTGCAGCCGTAGTTTCCCACTTCGGCGGTGGAGAGGGTCACCACCTGCCCGTAGTAGGAGGGGTCGGAGAGGATTTCCTGGTATCCGGTCATGCCCGTGTTGAAGACGGCCTCCCCTGGCATGTCGCAGGGGGCTCCGCAGGAGTGGCCGGGGAAGATGGTGCCGTCCGCCAGGGCGAGATAGGAGAGGGGTTCCGTGGGCATGGGGATTCAATAGGCTCGTGTGGAGAGGTGTTTTGCGTAGTTGACCAGGGCCTGGTTCACCACCCGGTTCCCTCCCGGGGTGGGGTAGTCCCCTGTGAAATACCAGTCGCCCGTATGGCCGGGGATGCACCTGCGCAGGTCCTGGCAGGAGAGGAAGACCACCCGGAGTTCCGCCTTCAGGTTCTCCGGGCGGAGGCGGCGGCAGATTGCGTCGGTGAGTTCCTGGTGGGTGAAGGGCTCGTAGAGTTGCAGCGCCCGGTTCTTCATGCGGAAGTCGGGACGGTAGAGGTCTTCCTGGGCGAGGCGCACCGCCTCCTGGAAGAGTTCCCCCATCCCCCGCTGGCGGATCAGGTCCATGCAGGCCTGGAAGGCCACCAGTTCCCCGAAGGAGGCCATGTCGATGCCGTAGCAGTCCGGATACCGGATCTGGGGGGCGGAGGAGACCACCACGATGCGCTTGGGAAGCAGGCGGTCCAGGATGGGCAGGATGGCCCGGCGCATGGTGTTGCCCCGGACGATGGAGTCGTCGATGACCACCAGGTTGTCCTCCTCGGGGCGCACAAGGCCGTAGGAGACATCGTAGACATGGGGGAAGAGTTCGTCCCGCTTCCCCGCATCGCTGATGAAGGTGCGGAACTTGGCGTCCTTGACGGCCACCATGCCGAAGCGCAGCTTTCGCCCCTCCCGGCAGTCGTCCAGGGCGTCCAGCATTCCGTGGAAGCTGATCTGGGCGGTGTTGGGGATGTAGGAGAATACGGTGTGGTCGTAGTCGTGGTCCACGGCCTCCAGGACCTGGGGCACCACGGCGCGTCCCAGGGCGCGCCTCTCCTGCTGGATGTCGGCGTCGTTCCCCCGTGAGAAATAGATGCGTTCGAAGACGCATTTCCTGGGGATTTGCGGGGGGAGGCAGGGTTTCAGGGAGACCACGCCCGCGGCGGAGACGGTGAGGAGGTGTCCGGGGGGGAGTTCCTGGACATCCTGGAGGGGGAGGTTGAAGGCGGTCTGGATGGCGACCCGTTCGGAGGCCACCACCACCACTTCCGGGTCCACGTGGTAGAAGGCGGGGCGGATTCCTGCGGCGTCCCGGAAGGCGAAGGAGTCCCCGTCCCCCAGGATTCCGCAGAGGGTGAAGCCGCCGTCCCATTTTGCGGCCGCCTCGCGGATGGCCGCCTCCAGGTCTCCGGGGTGGGCGTCCAGGCTCTGGGAGAGGGAGATGAGGAGGACCTCGCAGTCCTGGCTGCCCCGGGGGTGGTATCCCTGTTCCGTGAGGCTGGCGAAGACGCTGCGGGTGTTGGTGAGGTTGAAGTTGCCGGCCAGCAGGAGGGTCTTGTCCCGGTGGAATTCCTCCCGTACCACGGGGTGGCAGGCGGCCAGGGTGCGGGTGCCGAAGGTGCCGTAGCGCACATGGCCCAGGTAGACCTCCCCGCAGAAGGGGTGGCAAAGGGGCTTGAGTTCCCGGGGCGGTGGTTCGGGGCCGGCCTCTTCCATGCGGGTGGAGATCCTTTCCAGCAGGTCCGCCAGGGGCATGGAGGCGCAGGATTTTTCCAGGTGGTAGAAGGGCTGTCCAGGGGGGACCTCCAGCCCCAGGCAGGCGATGCCGGCGCCATCCTGCCCCCGGTTGTGCTGCTTTTCCAGGAGCAGGGAGAGCTTGGCGTAGCCGTAGGCGGCCGTGCCATATTTTTCCGCATAGTGGGAAAGGGGTTTCCGCAGGCGGAGAAGGGTCACGCCACACTCGTGCTTGATGCTGTCGGACAAGGGGGACCTCCGGGGAGGGATGGAAGGGGAGGGGAAGAAGCCGCCCGCGCCTGCGGGGAGGACACGGCGGATTCCGTAAATTGCTGTTCCAGGATAGGGGCCGGCGGCCGGCCGTCGGGAGGGCTCCGCCTCCCTGGCGGGCGCCGGGCTTTTGCAGGCAGAAAAAGGGGGGAGCCCGGTGCGCTTCCGTTTCCCCGCCTCCCTCCCCGGTGCGCAATGCCCGGGGCGAGGCGGGGGAGCCTGCGGCCAGGTTCCCCCGTAGGAGGGCTCTAGCAGATGAAGAGCATCTCCCGGTACTTGGGCATGGGCCACACCTTGTCGTCCACGACGGTCTCCAGGGCATCCACGTCCTTCCGGAGTGCGTCCATGGCGGGGATGATTCCCTGCCCCTTGTCCAGGGCCTTCTCCAGGGCGGCAATGCTCTTGGAGAGGGCGTCCGCGTCCCCGGCGATTTCCTTGCGGAGGGACTCCAGGGCGGCGCAGCCCTTGCCGTCGCCCAGGGCGACCAGCTCCTTCACCACCACGGGGCGGATGATGCTCTTGGCGATTTCCAGGGCAATCTTCCCCTCGATGTCCAGGCGGCGCTCGTATTCCTCGTGGAAGACCTGGTAGCGGGAATCCATCTCCACCTTGGAGAGGACGCCGTATTTCTCCAGGAGGGCCTGGTTCTTCTTGTCCTTCAGGGGCTGGATGGCCTCCATGGTGGAGGGCAGGTTGGGCAGGCCGCGGCGGGCGGCCTCCTTCAGCCACTCCTTGGTGTAGCCATCCCCGTTGAAGATCACCCGGCGGTGGGCGGAAATCTCCTTCTTGAGGATTTCCTGGAGGCCGGCGTTGAACTTGGCCTCAGGCAGCTTCTCCAACTGGTCGCTCAGCAAATCCATGGCCTCGGCCACAATGGTGTTCAGCACCATGTTGACTTCCGCGCAGGACTGGGAGGAGCCGGGGGCGCGGAACTCGAACTTGTTGCCGGTGAAGGCGAAGGGGCTGGTGCGGTTCCGGTCCGTGGCGTCCCGCTTCAGGGTGGGCAGGGCGTCCACGCCGATGCG
>JAEDNB010000184.1 GCA_016302725.1 Lentisphaeria bacterium | reverse complement strand
GACCTTCTTGGTCCAGCTCATTTCGGAGACGTGGATGAGGCCTTCGATGCCCTCCTCCAGTTCCACGAAGGCGCCGTAGGGCATGACGTTGACCACCTTTCCGTGGACGCGGGAATTGACGGGGTACTTGACGTCGACGGTATCCCAGGGGTTTCCATCCTTCTGTTTGAGGCCCAGGGAGATGCGCTGGCGGGTCTTGTCCACTTCCAGAATCATGACCTCCAGTTCCTGGCCCTTGTGGACCACGGTGTTGGGATCGCTGATGCGCTTCCAGCTCATGTCGGAGTTGTGGAGGAGGCCATCCATGCCGTTGAGGTCGACGAAGGCGCCGAAATCGGTGATGTTCTTGACGATACCCTTGCGGATCTGGCCGGGCTGGAGTTCCTCGAAGAGCTGTGCCCGCTGGCGTTCCCGCTCCGCCTCGAGGATTTCGCGGCGGGAGAGGACCACGTTCTTGCGTTCTTCATTGATCTTGATGATCTTGAACTGCATGGACTGGCCGACGTAGAACTCGGGTTCCCGGAGGGTGCCCAGGTCCACCTGGGAGCGGGGCAGGAAGGCATCCACCCCTCCCACGTCCACGCTGAAGCCGCCCTTGATGCTGCTGACGATGGTTCCCTCGATGATGGAGCCTTCCTGGTTGTTGTTGATGATTCCCTCCCAGGCGTGCTGGAGGAGGGCCTTTTTCACGGAGACCTGGGGTGCGCTGTTCTCGCCCTCCACCCGTTCCACGTAGACATCAAGGCCATCTCCGGGCTGGAGGGTATCGAAATCCTTCAGTTCACTGCGGTCGATGAAGGACTCGGACTTCCCTCCGACATCCAGGAGGATGCCGTTTTCGTTCTTCTGGGCAATCGTGCCGTGGACGATTGTGTCAGCCTGGATGCTCTTGGCCTGAACGGAGCTGCCCTGGAGCAGTTCCTCCATCGACGGCATGTTGTCTAAATCAATGTTGCTCATACGTGGGGTTGGAAGTTTTGTTACTCTGTGAGGGAGGGATTTGCACGGGGCGCTGGGGGGGGCGGGGGGACTCCCTGGGAGGGGAATCCCGGGCCTTGCATCGTCATCAGGGGGTTCCTGGCGCCATTTCAGGGAACCGAAAACTGTATAATATACGTCAAATGTGGGCATCTGCCACACCATTCCCCGGGGCTTCCCCTGGCTTTGTCCTGTTTGTGGGGGCGGTGTGTGTCCTGTGAGTCGGGTTACGTTATGGGCATGTTCCACAGTTACTCCCCCAGTGTATTGTCGTCGGCCCTGCGGGCGGAATGGCAGATGGCCGTCAACCGTCTGCCGGCCTGTCAGCGGGAAAGGCTTCCCCCCCCCCTCATTGTCCTCAATCCGGAGTTGACGGGGAAATGGGGGCAATGGCGTGGCGGCCAGGTGCAGTGCATTGAGTTGCAGGAATCCCTCCTCACCCGCCATCCCTGGTATGCGCTGGTGGATGTCCTGCGGCATGAAACGGCCCACCAGGTGGTGGAGGCGCTCCATCCCGGGCTGGAGGAGCCGCCCCACGGCCCCAGGTTCCAGGAGGCCTGCCTCCTTCTTGGGGCCCGCCCCCAGGCCTCCGGGACCTACCCCCTTCTTGACCAGGTGGTCTATTTTGAGGAGGAGGAAGAGGAGGGGGCGGTCACGCCCCAGGCCCGCCTTCTGGTGAAGATCCGGAAACTGCTTTCCCTTTCCTCCAGCGCCAACGAGGCGGAGGCGGAGGCGGCGTTGCTCAAGGCGCGGGAACTGGAGGCGCGTTTCCTGGAGCAATACGGGGAGTCTCCCCAGGGGACGGAGGCGGGACGGGAGGGATATCTGACCGTAGGGCTGGGTCCCCTTGTGAGGCAGGTTTGCTACCGGGAGAACCTGTTTGGCTCCCTTCTGCAGGAGTTTTTCCGGGTGCGGGTGCTCTGGAACTACGTGCCGGACCTGGAGGCCTCCGCCCCGGGCAAGTACCTCAAGCAATTGTACGTGTGCGGAACCCGGCGGGACCTGAAGATAGCGGCCTACGTATACGACTGCCTGGCGGCCTACATGAAGCAGGCGCTCTACCAGCTCTCCCCCGGCATGCTGGGGAAGGCGCTGGGGAGCGTCCGCGCCCGTCGGGACTTTGAAATCGGGGTGTTGACGGGCTTCCGGAATGCCCTGCGGGAGCAGGACCAGCGTCCGGAGATGCGGGCATTGGTGCAGATTGACCGCACCCGTTTGGAGGAGCATTTCCGCTGGGCGTTTCCCCGGCGCCGCACCACCACCAATTCAGCCTCCGTCAGCGCACCGGAGCTTCGTGCGGAGGGGGAGGCGGCAGGCAGGCGCTTCCACCTCAAGCCGGGGGTGGAGGCCCCTGGCACCCGCCAGGGACTCCTCCACCTCAATCCCTAGACCCGCTTTTGCCATGCCCCTTTGGACCCCAAGCCCGATTTTCCGCAAGCGCCTGGCGCGTTTCCGCAGACTCCGCCGAGGCTGGTGGAGCCTCCTTCTCCTGGCCAGCCTCTATCTTCTCACCCTTGGGGCGGAGGTGACCTGCAATAGCGCCCCCCTCCTGCTCCGCCACGAGGGGAAGTGGTATTTCCCTCTCTTCCGCCAATATCCCACCAGCGCCTTCGTGGCGGGGGGGGACGCCACCCGGGCGGACTACGCGGCCCTCTCCCGCAGCGGCGCCTTCCAGGGGGATTTCTGCCTCTGGCCCCTCTTCCGGAACGACCCCTACCGCATCGTCCCCCACGAGGAACTCTCCCCGCACCTGCGGGTGCTCTGCCAGCTCATCCCCGAGCCCCGGGTGGCAGGCCTGACCCTCCTGCCGGATTTGACCATCGCCAGGGCCACGGCGGCGGAGAGCCTGCTCCCTCCCGGAAAGCCCCTCCCCCCCCTGAAAGGCCATGGGCTGGAGGAATTCTGGCAACTTCCCCAGGATTTCGGGGAGCGCCTCGCCCCCCGCTGGAAGGGGAGTGCCGCCCCCTCCCTGGAACTTCTCCTCGCCCCGCTGGAAGGGAGTCCCCTGCCCGCCATCCGGCTCCTCTTCCCCGAGGCGCAGCCCCGCCAAGGGGGGCGCGCCTCCCTGCGGGCCCGGGCCATGGTTTGGACGGAGGAGGGCCTGCTGCGTCCCCGGCAATGGGCCTTCGCCCCCGGGCAGCCCCTTCCCGTCAGGGGGACAAAGGACTACCAGGGGCTCTCCGCCCCCCTCCGGGAAGCCCTGGAGGCGGGAAGGGACGCCCTCTCCGCCCAGGAGGACCGCCAAACCTGGGAGGAGAGGCTCTCCCTGGAAGAGGGGACATTCCGCGTGGTGGTGGAAAGGGAACCCCTCCGCTTCCCCTTCCGCCCCGTGCCCGGACACCCCATGGGCCTGGACAACGCGGGGAGGGATGTCTTCGCCCGGATTTTCTACGGACTGCGCATTGCCCTCAACTTTGGCATGCTCCTGGTCTTCTTCTCCCTGACGGGAGGGACCTTTGCCGGAATGCTCCAGGGATACCGGGGGGGATGGACCGATCTCCTGGGACAGCGGCTGACGGAAATCTGGAGCGCCCTGCCCTTCCTCTATGTCATGATTCTGATGGGCTCCCTTTACGGAAGCAGTTTTTCCCTGCTCCTCTTCTGCTATGGCCTCTTCAACTGGATTGGCATTTCCCACTATATGCGGGCGGAAACCCTCCGACTGCGGAAGATGCCCTATGTGGAGGCGGCACGTTGCCTGGGGCTCTCCGGCTGGCAGATTGCCCTGAAGCATATCCTGCCCAATGCCCTGGTGCCCCTGATCACCCTCTTCCCCTTCTCCCTGGTGGGTGCCATCGGCTCCCTGGCCGCCCTGGACTACCTGGGCTTCGGACTCCCCCCGCCCACCCCCAGCCTGGGGGAACTCCTCTCCCAGGCACAGGCGGACCGGGGGGCATGGTGGCTGACTCTCTTCCCCTCCCTGGCACTCTTCCTGGTGATGCTCCTGGGGGTCTTCCTGGGGGAGGGAGTACGCAACGCCTTCGACCCCCGGCAGCAACAGAGACTGCAATAGCGGCGCTTCGCTTAAACACGGAGACCACGGAGGTTTTTAAACACGGAGGCCACGGAAGGCGCCTGCGGCG
>JAEDNB010000183.1 GCA_016302725.1 Lentisphaeria bacterium | reverse complement strand
TCCTGGAAGTCGGCCGTCTTTGCCCGGCGACTTCCCCCGGCGACTTCCCCCGGCGGGAACCAGGAACAGGAGCAGAAGCATTCCTCCCAAGACCAGGGGCATGGACGTATCGGGAAAGGGATCCCTCAGTTTGGGGGCGGAGGAGATGGGGCGAAGGGAGAGCAGTTGGCAGAGCCCCAGGGTGAGAAGGGTGGCGGGATAGCCTCCCCGGGAATAGGTCAGGAAGAGAAGCAGGAGGCACAGGGTGACGGCGGCCAGGAGGCCTCCCCGCAGAATGCGGCGGCCCCGGAAATGGATGGCCAACCCCCGCAGGAGGAAGAGGAGCATGGCCAGGAATCCCCCGCAAAAGTTTGGCGTATACATGCCCAAGGTGAGGCGGGGGTGTCCAAGAAAGAAATATTCCATGTCCCGGGCAGTTTTTCGGGAGGCGGGGCGGTTTGTTTATAACTTACTTACTATCATATAGTTTTTCGCATCTTTCCTCTAGGAATCGGAACCAGGTTCCCCGGGTGCCGTCCCAGGGGATGTCGGGGAAATGGAAGAAGGGGAGTCCAGGGGCGTTCAGGAGGGGCTGGCGGTAGTAGAAGTCACTGTGCATGGAGGAGGCGTGGGACAGGATTTCCGGGGACAAATCCGGTTCCAGTCCGCAGAGGTGGATTTCCCATTTTTGGGGGAGTGCCTCTCGGAGCTCCCAGGCCAAGTCGGCTCCGCTGTCCCGTCCCAGGAAGAGAATGCGGCGGGGCGGTCTTTCCTGGGCCTCCAGGACCTTGGCCATTGCCGTCTTCCAGCCATTCCCGTCCTTGGGCCTTCCCAGGCAGAGGAAAGAGCGCATGCCGCATTTCCCCAGCCAGTAGAGGGTATCCTCGTATTCCGTGTCCCATTGTGGGGGCTGTCCGGGGAAATAGAAGACCATGTCCTGGGCGTCCTGGGGGCAGGCGGGCCAGGGAATGACCTGGGGTTCCGGGGAGTTCCAGGGCTTGTCCAGGAGTTCTTCCTGGGGGAACCAGCGCCATTTTTGGAGAAATTCCTGGCTGGGGGAGAGTCCCTCTCCCTGGGCGAGACGTTCCTTTTGCCGGGTGGCCTCCCACAGGAAATCCTGCATGAGGGCGAGGAGTTCTTCGCTGGGGGCGTGCCGTTGCTGGAGTTCCACGGATTGGGGAGGGCCGAGGGCGGTCCAGATCTTTCCGGGGAGTTCCCCGTCCCTGGCCAATGCCTGGTATTCCTGGATGGCGGCGACCCCGGCCAAGTCTCCCCAGACGGAGGTGGCCAGGACGGGAGGGAGTTCCCGGGAGAGGGGGAGAAGGGCGCCGGAGCCGCACCAGGCGGCGGCCAGGATCTCCTGGGGATAGGCCAGGCAGAGATTCTGGGCCAGGGTGCCCCCGGAGGAGGAACTGGCCAGCACCAGTTTTCCCTCGGCCAGGCCGTGGCGTTGGCGCAGAATCTTGGGGATGGCCTGGAAGACGGGGAACCAGCCGCCGGCGGGCGTGACGTAGGAGGAGTAGCCTTCCGGCGTGTATCCCTGGGAGTACGGGGTGTCGATGCCCAGGGTGAAGACCGTCCACCCGAAGCGCTGGCAGAAATCCAGGTGTCGGGGATAGAGGCCGGCCCGGAGGCTGGAGATTTCATTGTCATAGGGGGGCCAGAAGCAGATTTGGGAGGCGCTGGGGAGGGGGCGGTTCTTTTCCTTGTCCCAGGGGATGGCATAATGGACTGTCGTCCAGGGATTCAGGGGAAGGTTGACCTTGAGTCGGAAATTTCCCAGGAGGAGGGTGGTTTGTCCTTGTCGGACCACTCTCTCCCGGATTTTTCGGGGGCGGAGGTCCATGGTGTCGGCGTCCCTCCAGAAGCAGAGGAGGAGGGCGGCCAGGAGGAGAAGGCCTCCTCCGGCCAGGCAAAACCAGAGGCTGCCTCTCCCTTTTGGCCCCGGTTGTTTCCAGGGGCGGGGAGTCACGGCTTCCTCCTCCTTTTCAAGAAAACGGCTCCCCCGAGGGCAAGCAGGCTTCCGGCCAACGGGAGACGAAGGAGAATCCTCCGTCCTCGTCCGGTCTTATGCCACGGAAGGGAGGAGGAGGTTTTCCCAGGGGGCTTCCCGGAGGGTGCCTGGGCGGCGGGGGAGGGGGGCTGTCTTCTTCGGTTCATAGCCAAGTGTCAATGGGCAGGGCCCGGGGGGAGGGCAGGGCCTCTTTCTCCGTTTTCCGGGAACAGGACGCCAGAAATATCCCGCCTGCCGCCAAAAGCCCCCAGAGGCCTAGGGTACGCCAGAAATGCCCCATGATTGATTGCTCTCCTTATGGGTTGCATCAGGACTCCGCCAGGACCAGGCCCCCCCCCCGGCGGAAAGACTTCTGTCTGCATCGTCTCTCCTCTCCTTGCCACCCGCCAGGGGGCAAGGAAGACACAGATAGTATAGAACATTTTTGGCCCGGCAAAAGAGCATGCCCATGAAAAAGTGTTGAGAAAACAGGGGGAAGGGCGGATTTATGCGGGGTGTGTGCTTTCCGGGGTTCTGGGAGGGTCTTGGCCCCTTGGGGATTCGTGGGGCGGTGGGGGATTTTGCGTTTATGGTAAGCCGTTTGTCCGGAGCACGGACCTGATGGTCGTTTTTTGGGAGCGGTTGAGGCGTTGGCGGAGGTAGGCGATGTTTCTCTTTTTGGACACAGCGAATTTGGAGGAGATTACCCGTGGGGTGGAGTGCCTTCCCCTGGCGGGGGTGACCACCTGTCCCACCCTGGTTGTGCAGGAGCGTCCGGGGAGTTTCTGGGAGTTGTTGAAGGAGATTCGCGGGGTGATTGGGCCGGAGCGGATTTTGCATGCCCAGGTCATGGGGGGGAGCGCGGAGGAGATTCTTGGGGATGCCCGTGCGCTATGGCGCCGCGCGGGGGCGGAAGGCCCTTTCTATGTCAAGGTGCCGGTGACGGAGGCGGGGTTTCGGGCGATGCCCCTGCTTCGCCGGGAGGGGATAGCCTTCACGGCCACCACCATCCACAGTGTCTCCCAGGCGATGCTGGCCGCCGAGCAAGGGGCGGCCTACCTGGCCCCCTATGTCAACCACATCGAGGACGCGGGGGAGTCCGGGGCGGAGATGGTGGGGCGCACGGCCCGTTTCCTGGAGCGCCGGGGGCTTTCCTCCCAGATTCTGGCGGCCTCCTTCCGGAATGTGCGGCAGATTCTGGGGGTGCTGGAGGCGGGCGCCCACACGGTGACGGTGTCCCCCGAACTGGCCTGGAAGATGGCCGCCCATCCCATGACCGACGCCTCCGTGGCCAAATTCCGGCGCGCCTGGGACGGCTTCTTCGGCCCCGGGGCGCGGGTGGAGGACCTGCCCTAGGGAGGAAGCCACGATGGAATACCGCCAGGTGGTCCCCGCCGTCTTCCAGGAGAGGCCCAACCGCTTCGTCGCCTGGGTGGAGAGGGAGGGGTGCCGGGAAGTGGCCCACGTGAAGAACACAGGCCGCTGCCGGGAACTGCTTCTGCCGGGGACCAAGGTGTGGCTTGCCTTGGCCGACAATCCCCTCCGCAGGACGAAATACGACTTGGTGGCCGTGGAGAAGGCGCGTCCGGGGAGGGCGCCCCTGCTGGTCAACCTGGATTCCCAGGCTCCCAACCAGGTGGCCGCCGAGTGGCTGCCCCGTTCCGGGCTTTTCGGGGAGGGGGCGTGTTTCCGGCGGGAGGTTTCCTGGGGGACGTCCCGCTTTGACTTCCAGGTCCGGGAGGGGGAAAGGACCGCCTTCCTGGAGGTGAAGGGAGTGACGCTGGAGGAGGCGGGGGTGGCCCGCTTCCCCGATGCCCCCACCCTCCGGGGGACCAGGCATCTCCATGAGCTGGCCGCCCTCTGCCGCCAGGGGCTGGAGGGGCATCTCCTCTTTGTGGTGCAGATGGGGGAGATGCAGGAGGTGCGCCCCAATGACGAGACGGACCCCGCCTTCGGAAAGGCCCTGCGGGCGGCGGCTGCGGCGGGGGTGCGCCTCTGGGCGGTGGATTGCCAGGTGACCCCCAAAAGCCTGTCCGCCCGCCGCCTTCTCCCCATACGCCTTTGAGCCGACCCCGTTTGCGCCCCTGGGCGGGAAAGGGAAGCGGGGGCGAACCATTAT
>JAEDNB010000013.1 GCA_016302725.1 Lentisphaeria bacterium | reverse complement strand
GGCCAGGTTGGCCATGCGGATGGCCTGGACATCCCCCTCCTGGATGATGCTCATGTTCCGGAGCTTGTCCAGGTTGCCGGGATAGAGGGAGGAGACCTCCTCCAGGAAGCGGCTGTTGATGTCGAAGATGATCTGGAGATGGCGTGGCAGCAGGCGCCGGAAGAGGGGCACGGACCACTTCTCCAGGGCCTCGGGCAGGATGGTGTGGTTGGTGTAGTTCACGCAGGAGCGGGTGATCCCCCAGGCTTCGTCCCAGGGCAGGTCGTATTCGTCCACCAGGAGGCGCATCAACTCGGGAATCACCAGGGTGGGATGGGTGTCGTTGAGCTGGATGGTGACCCGTTCCGGGAGGGTGCGGACAGTGCCGCCCTCGGAGAGATGCCGGCGCAGGATGTCGTGGAGGCTGCAGGCCACGAAGAAATACTGCTGGCGGAGGCGCAGTTCCTTTCCCTGCTCGATGTTGTCGTTGGGGTAGAGGACCTTGGTGAGGTTTTCAGCCCGCACCTTGCTGTCCACGGCGTCCTCGTAGGAGCCCTGGTTGAAATCCTGGAAGTCGAACTCGTTGTCGGCCTCGGCGGACCAGAGGCGGAGATTGTTCACGTTCTGTCCGCCGTACCCCACCACGGGGATGTCGTAGGGCATTCCATTGACCCGCTCCGCCGGAAACCAGCGCCAGACCAATTTTCCATTGACCTCCATGCGGCGGATCTCCCCGCCGAAGCAGACGGAATGGGCGTAGGCGGGGCGCCTGAATTCCCAGGGGTAGCCGTCCTTCTTCCAGGTATCCGGCTCCTCCACCTGCGCACCGTTGACGATTTGCTGTCGGAAGAGGCCGTAGTCGTAGCGCAGCCCGTAGCCGATGCAGGGGAGGTGGAGTGTGGCCAGGGAATCCACGAAGCAGGCTGCCAGCCGTCCCAGGCCTCCGTTGCCCAGCCCGGGGTCCCGCTCCATCTCCTGCATATCCTCCCAGGAGAGGCGCCCGTCCGCCAGTGCCTTCTGGCACTGGCCGTAGAGCCCCATGTTCATGGCGTTGTTGCCCAGAAGCCGGCCGATGAGGAACTCCAGGGAGAGATAGTAGGCCCGGCGGACATTCTTGGCGGTATAGCAGTCCTGGGTCTTCATCCAGCGGTCCGCCAACTGGTCCCTCAAGGCGACAGAGAAGGCGTAGTACCAGTCCCTGTCCGTTTCCTTGGAGGGGCTGTTGGCCAGGGTATGCCGGAGGTGCCAGTGTAGGCCCTTGCGGAGGGTCTCCGCCGAGGGAGATTCGAAGGCGTAGTCGGAGTCCATGGGAAAGGGGGGGAGGCGGCAAGGAAGAAGGGGGGGAGGCGTCCCGGCCTGGGGCGGCGGGAGGCCTCCCCCGGAGGCATGGGGGGCTAGAGGAGGGAGGAAGCGGCCTGGAAGAGTTCCTCCAGGTGCTTGGCGGAAAGGCTGCTTTCCGCGTAGATCTTGAAGGTGTTCTCGGTGCCGGAGGGGCGCATGGCGAACCACCCCTTTTCCGTGACCACCTTGATCCCGCCGATGGGGGCGCCGTTTCCAGGGGCGCTGGTAAGCATCTGGGTCACAGGGTGGCCCGCCGCCTCCGCGAGGGGGCACCGGGCGGCGTCCAGGCCCGCCATGCGGGTCTTCTGCTCCGGGGTGCAGGGCTGGTCGTGGCGGGCATACCAGCGTTGGCCGAAGGCCTTCACCAGGTCGTCGTGGTGCTGGCCGGGGTTCTTGCCTGTGGAGGCGGTGATTTCGCAGGCGAGGAGACCCAGGATGAGGCCGTCCTTGTCCGTGGTCCAGGTCTGCCCGTCCTTCCGGAGGAAGGTCGCCCCGGCGGATTCCTCGCCGCAGAAGCCCACCGAGCCATCCATCAGCCCGGGGACAAACCACTTGAAGCCCACGGGGACCTCCACCAGCCGGCGCCCCAGTCGCCGGGCCACGTCGTCCAGCAGGTTGCTGGAGACGATGGTCTTGCCCACGGAGACCTGGGGGTTCCACTGGGTGCGGGTGCGGAAGAGGTAGTCCATGCAGACGGCCAGGAAATGGTTGGGGTTCATGAGGCCGTGGGTGGGGGTGATGATTCCGTGGCGGTCGAAGTCGGAGTCGTTTCCGAAGGCGATGTCGAACCGGTCCTTCAGGCCCACCAGGCCCGCCATGGCATAGGAGGAGGAGGGATCCATGCGGATCTTTCCGTCATGGTCGATGTGCATGAAGCGGAAATCGGGCTCGTAGCGTCCATGGAGGAGAGTCAAGTCCAGTCCATAGCGCTGGGCGATGGGAATCCAATAGCCCATTCCGGCGCCGCCCAGGGCGTCGGCCCCGATGCGCAGGCCGCTGGCGCGGATGGCCTGGAAGTCGATGATCTTCTCCAGGTCCTCCACGTAGGGGGTCAGATAGTCGAACTCGTGGACTTTCCCGCTGGCCAGGGCCTGGGCCAGGGTCATGCGGCGCACCTCCCGGTTCTTTCCCTCCAGCAAGCGGTTGGCCTCATCCGCAATCCACTTGGTGGCCTGGGTGTCCGCCGCGCCCCCGTGGGTGGGGTCGTATTTGAAGCCGCCGTCCGTG
This sequence comes from Lentisphaeria bacterium, assembly GCA_016302725.1. Classification (GTDB taxonomy): domain Bacteria; phylum Verrucomicrobiota; class Lentisphaeria; order Oligosphaerales; family Oligosphaeraceae; genus UBA1724. Next base: position 18,351 of record JAEDNB010000013.1, on the reverse strand, counting down.
GGGGGGTTGTGGGAGGGGGTGATGACGATGCCGTCCGCCAGCCCGGCCTTGCGTCCCCGGTTGTAGGTCAGGATGGCGTGGGAGATGACGGGGGTGGGGGTGAAGGCGCCGGCGGCGGCCACCAGGACTTCGACGCCATTGGCGGCCAGCACCTCCAGGGCGGTGGCATGGGCGGGGCGGGAGAGGGCGTGGGTATCCATTCCCAGGAACAGGGGTCCCACCACCCCCTCTCGGCTGCGGTAGGAGCAGATGGCCTGGGTGATGGCCAGGATGTGGTCCTCGTTGTAGCTCAAGTTCAGGGAAGACCCCCGGTGGCCGCTGGTGCCGAAGACCACCCTCTGCCCGGGAACGGAGGGATCCGGATGCCCCGTGTAATAGTCGGAGATCAACCGGGGGATGTCCAGATAGAGCGACTCCGGAACCACTTTTCCTGCCAGTTCATGCATTGTCTCTTTTCGCCTCCGCAGAAGAAGATGTCATACTTCGGGCCAGGCCACCAACGCCCAGGAGGACGCCCGCCTCAGGGAAAGGCGGCATGACAGGTGGCCCCCGGCCTCCGCCCAGGGCGGAAGACGGCAAACCGCTTAATATAGTGGCGCAACACAACCCCCTCCCACGCCCTCCCCCCGGCGGAGGATTCCCCGCCCCGCCCTGCGCCCCCAACGGGGGGGCGGGCTCAATGCTTTCGCCTGTCCAGGGAGAGGGCCATCTTCATCCCGGCGGTCTGGAGAAGCTGGGCGATGAGCACCAGCAGCACCAGGGTAATCATCATGATGAGGGTGTCGTAGCGGTGGTAGCCGTATTGGATGGCCAGGTCCCCCAGGCCGCCGCCGCCCACGGCCCCCGCCATGGCGGAATACCCCAGAATCGTCCCCACGGCGATGGTCACGCCGATGAGGAGGGAGGTGCGGGCCTCCGGCAGGAGGACCTTGAAGATGATCTGCCAAAGGGAGGCCCCCATGCTTTCCGCGGCCTCCACCACTCCGTGGTCCACCTCCTTCAGGGAGGATTCCACCATGCGCCCCACAAAGGGGGCGGCGGAAAGGACCAGGGGGACGATGGTGGCGGTGGAGCCGTAGCTCCTTCCCACCAGGAAGCGGGTGAAGGGGATGATGACCACCAGGAGGATGATGAAGGGGACGCTTCGCAGCAGGTTGCAGGCCACGTCCAAAATCCGGTAGAAGGGGGCGCAGGGGCGCAGGCCCTGCTTGTCGGTGACGGTGAGGGCGATGCCCAGGGGAATCCCCAGGAGATAGGCGAAAAGGGTGGAGACCAGGGTCATGTAGAGGGTCTCCAGGGTGCTGTCCAGGAGCAATTGCCCCAGCCTGGCGAAGCGGTCGTCCACATGGAGGGCAAGGAGGAACTGCTGGAACCCGTCATTCATGGAAGTCTTCCACCTCCTGGGGATTCAGGCCTTTGCGGACAAAGAACTCCATGAACTTCTCGGAGAGCGCCTGGGAGTCGGGGAGTTGCACGACCATTTCGCCCACCGCCTTGCCGTTGACGGTCTTGGTGGCGGCGTAGAGGATGTTCAGGGGGGTGCGGCACTCCAGCATGATGTTGCCCAGCATGGGTTCGAAGGCGGTCAGCCCCGTGAAGGTGATCCGGACCACCTTCCCTGTGCGAATTTCCTCCACGGCATGGGCGGCCTCCGCCAGGATCAGGCGGCGGGCGGCGGCGGTCCGGGGGGCGCGGAAGACCTGGTCCACGCTCCCTTGCTCCACGATGCGCCCGTTGTCCAGCACGGCCACGTCCGTGCAGATTTCCCGGATGACATCCATTTCGTGGGTGATGACCACGATGGTGATGCCGTAGCGTCCATTCAGTTCCTGGAGGAGATGGAGGATGGAGGCGGTGGTCTGGGGGTCCAGGGCGCTGGTGGCCTCGTCGGAGAGGATGATCTTCGGGCCGGTGGCCAGGGCACGGGCGATGGCCACGCGCTGGCGCTGCCCCCCGGACAACTGGGCGGGGAAGGCCTCCGCCTTGTCGGACAGCCCCACCACGGAAAGCATCTCCTCCGCCCGGCGGCGGGCCTCCGCCCGGGGGACGCCGGCCACCTCCAGGGGGAAGAGGACGTTGCCCAGGACATTCCTCTGCATCAGCAGATGGAAGCCCTGGAAAATCATCCCGATGTTCCGCCGGGCCAGGCGCAGCTCCGGGGCGGAGAGTTTCGTCAGCTCCTGTCCATCCACCTGGACGCGCCCCCCGTCCGGCTTCTCCAGGAGATTCAGGCAGCGCACAAGGGTGCTCTTCCCGGCCCCCGAGAGGCCGATGATGCCAAAGACCGCCCCGGGACGCACCTGGAAGGAGATGTCGTCCAGGGCGCGGAAGAGCCCGCCGGAGCCGTGGAACTCCTTCACCAGCCCCTCCACCTGGATGATGGGGGGCGCCTCCTTCTGCTGTCCGGCTGCTTCACTCATGGGAAGGAAAACAGGCTTCTACTCCTCGAAGGGCACCACCGCGCCATCGTACTTCTCCCGGATGAAGGCGCGGATGGGCTCGGACTTGAGCACCTCCACCAGGGCCTTCACAATGGGTTCGTCCTGGCGGCCCTCCTTCACGGTGATGATGTTCACGTAGGTCTTCGCCGCCTGGGAATCGGGCTTCTCCGCCAAAATGGCATCCCGTCCCACGGAAAGCCCCGCCTGCAGGGCATAGTTGCCGTTCAACACCACCAGGGCCACGTCCTTGCGCATCCGCGCCACCTGGGCGGCCTCCAGTTCCACAATCTCCACCTTCCGGGTGTACTCCACAATGTCCTGGCGGGTGGCCGTGAGGCCCGCCCCCTCGCGCAACTTCAAAATCCCGTTGTCCGCCAAGAGCAGCAGGGCGCGGGCCTCGTTGGTGGTGTCGTTGGGAACCGCAATGGAATCCCCCGGCGCCAACTCCTCCAGGGAAGACTTCTTTCCGGGATAGATGCCAAAGGGCTCGTAGTGGATGCCTCCCGCATTCACCAGATGCAGCCCCTTCTCCTGGTTGATGGAGTTCAGGAAGGGAATGTGCTCCATGTAGTTGGCGTCAAACTCCCCGCTCTCCACCACCAGGTTCGGCTGCACGTAGTCGTCAAAGGTCTGCACCACCAGTTCATACCCACGCTCGGCCATCAGCGGCTTCGCCGCCTCCAAAATCTCCGAATGGGGAGTCACCGAGGCCGCCACGCGAATGGTGGTCTCCGACGGCCCGCCAGACCTGCTGCAACCCGCCAAAAACAGCGAAACCCCGGCAAACAGGACGGAAAGGGAACGAATCATGCTCTTCATCTCTTCTTCTCCTCTGCAAAAAAACAACTCAAACACCCCGGCACAACAGAACAGCCATGCCGGGAACACTCGAAAAAAACGGCGCGGGGATACTATACCTTTTCAATTGTGATTTACCAGGGGCCGCCTGCATTTTTCCGTCCCCTGGGAATCATCCAGGTGTCGGTTCCATGGGCGAAGGAGGAGAATATAGCGAAGGCGCGGGCTTTTGCCCTTGGGCATTCCCATTTTCCCGGGGCAGGAGCGCGGCCTTCCAAGGGAAGTTCCCCGATTTTGTCCGGGGGCAGTGTTCCGCCATTGGCCTGCTGGGCGAGGCCGGCATGCGTCTTGTCCGCGCCAGTGAACGTGCCTTTTCCTTATCCCGGGAAAGAGCCCTCCAGCAAATTGGGCGTCACTCTGGCGCAGTGGAAAAATGCCTCACGGCGCCTGCGGGGATGCCCGTCCTGGCCACGATGCCGGCGCAGGCCATGGCGTCCTCCAGGGCATTGTGGTGGTGGAAGGCCATCCCAAAACGCCCCGCCATGGCGTCCAGGGCGTGGGAGGGCATTTCCGGGAAGAGCCTTCGGCTGACCAGGAGGCTGTCCACGTAGTCGAACGCCACAGGCGGCTGTCCGTAGAGCGCCAGGACACTTCGCAGATGCCCAAGGTCGAATGGAGCATTGTGGATGACCACATAGTCGGCGGAGAGAAGCATCCGCCGCAGTTCCGGCCAGATGTCCACGAACTCCGCGCAGCCGCATACGTCCCAGTAGGAAAGGCCATGGATGGCCGTGAAATCCTGCCGCATCCACCGGTAGCCCTTGTGGGGGCAGACCAGCCATTCCCGCCGTTGCGCCACCACCCCGTTGTCAAGGATGGCGCAGCCCGCCGCGCAAATGCTGCCAAGCTTGCCGTTTGCCGTCTCGAAATCCAGGCCCGCCAATTTCATCGCCACTCCTTTCCTGCTCCGCCGACGCCTTCCCGGAAACCACGCCCGGGGCAGTCTTCCACGCTCCATGGGCCAGCAGGCAACTCCTGACCACACAATGGATAATCTACAGGCCCACGCCTGTCCTTTCCTGCCCCAGCCCCATTCATTTCCGGGGTTTCATGGGACGGATGGCCCGCACCACGTCGCCATTCGCCGGCGTCCGGGGCCTTGGCAAACCGGCTGACACTCTGTCGTTGCCGTCGTCGGGGGGGGGCGGAGGCATGGAAAGTCGAAGGCAAAGACAGGTATCAGGTTGAGCGCCTCCATGGCCAACGTGCGCCCATGGCCGTCGCATGGCGCCTCCATGGCACTTTCCGTCTCGTATGGAGCAACGGGCATGAAGCGGGTGACCCCTTTCCCCTCCGGCGTCCCTGGCGGGTCGGCGTCTGCTTTTTCCTTGCTTCAGGACACACCTCACCGCAGGTGGGCACGAGGAAGGAAGGGGGGCCCTGCGTGGAACACATGATTCATGGTATATTCTCGCATTCCGTTTCCTGCCCACCATTCCAACGCCCCCCGTATGTTCCTGTCTCCCGGCACAAAATTCAACGGCATGACCATTCTCCGCCGCTGTGGCGGGGGCGCCTACGGAGAGGTCTATTACTGCCAGGACCTTACAGGGCAGCCCCTGGCCTTGAAGATATGCCCCAAGGGCGGACAGAACGACAACTCGTGGCAGAGGGAACTCAAGGGGCTGGTGAACTACCGGAAGATTTCCAGCGACCTGCCCTCCCTGCTGAAAATCTTCCATGTGGAGGAGACGCCAGAGTGCCTCTACTACACCATGGAGCCGGCGGACATGGTCCGGCGGGGGGAGCAGTTCCTGCCGGACACCCTCGCCCTCCGACTCCTGGACGGCCCACTCCCCCCCTCCCAGGTGGTCTCCGTGCTGCAAAGCATCCTGGAGGGAATCACCTACCTGCACCGGGCGGGCATCGCCCACCGGGACATCAAGCCGGAAAACATCCTCTTCGTCCAGGGACTGCCCAAGTTGGCGGACATGGGGCTCCTCTCCACCCTTTCCGGCATGTCCACCATGGCCGGCACCCTGGAATTCATCCCGCCGGAGGTGCGCAGCGGCTCCTCCTCCTCCTCGGGAGAGGAATACCAGCGCAACGACCTCTATGCCTTCGGAAAACTCATCTACTGCTGTGTCTCCGGAAGGGCAGCGGATGAATTCCCCTCCATCGCCTACGACGCCTTCTCCCACTGCCCCGTAAAGTATCTCTTCCGCCTCTCCCTCAAGCTCTGCGAACGGGAGCCTGGGCGGAGGATGTCGACCCTACAGGCTGTCCACGAGGATTTCACCCGCATCCTCCGAATCAGCCAATACGGGGAGACCCTCGGGGACCAACTCCACTATTGCTGGCACTCCTTCCTCCTCCTCCTCCGGAAAGGGAGGCAGGCCGCCTCCCGCCTCCTCCTGCGCCACGGATACCTCCTCCCGCTCTGCCTCTCCGCCGCAGGAGGGACATACTGGCTCCGACAACAGGCCCGGACGGCAGTCTTCAACGACTCCGCCACCGTCCTCCACCAAAACGAACGCATCGGCTTCGAGGCGACCATCCCCCAGGACTGGATCCCCATCATGATGGACGAAATCCTGGCGGAAATCGACGCCATCCGAAAGGAAGACCCCGAGGCCCTGGAAAACCTCTCCCCGGAAATGGGGCAACTGCTGAAATATTCCGAACAACTCCGGGACAACCCCCTTCCCCAGGATGTCATCCTCTGCGGCGTCAGCCAGCCGGGAGAACCCTCCGAAAGCATTCATTTCAAACGCATCCCCGGCGCGGCGGCGGAGTTCTTCGACTGCTCCGACGAAATGCTGCGCTTCACCTTCTTCAACAACCTGGTGGACGCGGGCTTCTCCCCGGTCTTCCACCGCTCCTCCCGGGGCACCTACAATGGGCACCCCTGCCGCGTCATCGACTACTCCCTCATGAAGGAGATGAACCAGAACCGGGTCTGCTTCTTCCGGGACGGGGAGGATGTGGTGCTGGCGGAATTGAGCGCAAACAAGGAGACCTTCCCCCAGCGGCTGCTCCAATTCGAAAACGTCCTGAACTCCATGAAGTTCCTCCCGCCCCAGAAGGGCGAGGATTCCTGACCCGCAGGGGAAAGGCGAAAAAGGGTGTTTTCCCCGGGTTTCCCGGGGAAAACACATTTTCCCAGAAAAGTTGTATAATATCATAACTTATTATGTTTATTTGACTTACGCATTGAACAAGCGGGGCTCCCGGATATGGTAGGGGAGAGGGCGGCGCAACGCCGTCCAACGCCACCTTCATCCCCCCGAAAATGGAGTCCCATGCGCAAACACCTGGTCATCGCCCTGCTCTTCCTATCCTTCCTCTCCCTCTCCGCCACCACCTGGCATGTCTCCACCACAGGCGGGGACACGCGCTCGGGGCGCACTTGGAGAAGCGCCTTCGGCAGCCTGGAACGCGCCCTGGAGGCGGCCTCCCCCGGGGACGAAATCTGGATTGCCTCGGGATGCTACGAACCCCGCGGGGGCGCCGGGGAAGGCTCCCCCGCGGCCTCCTTCCGCCTCCGCCCCGGGGTCTCCCTGCGGGGCGGCTTCTTCGGAGACGAGGATTCCCCCCGGCAGCGACACCGGATGGACAGGGACGGGAACGGCGCCGTGGAACTTTGGGAATTCGCGGGGGAGACCATTCTGCGCCTGCCCCCGGAGAGCGCCGGAACCCTGCTGGACGGCCAGGAGGAGGCAACCCTACCCACGTTGCTGGAGGGGCTCACCCTGCTGGGGGGCAATGCCTCGGGAGAGGAGGATTCCCCCCATCCCGGCAAGGGGGGCGGCGCCTTCCTGCGGGGGCGCTATGCCTTGAAGCAGTGCGCCTTCCTGGGCAACCACGCCCTTCAGGGAGGCGGGGCGTTTCTCCTGGACGGGGCTTCCGTGGAGGAGTGCCTCTTCGCGGAGAACACCGCCCTTGACCAGGGAGGCGCCCTGTTCCTCTCCCAGGGAGAAACCAGGGTCACCTGCTCACTCTTCACCGACAATGGGGACGCCGCCCTCACACGGCATGGGGGCGCCGTGGCCTCCGAAGACACCTCCTGGGGGGAAATCGCCTTCTGCACCTTTGCCGGAAACGGGGCCCGCTCCCTGGGAAGCACCCTCTATGTGCAGGGACGGCAGAGCCTCTCCTCCCTCGTAGCCTGGGAAAGCCAGGGGCATCCCCAAGGCATCCTGGCCGGGGAGTCCGCCGTGATGCGGGGGAGCGCCACCTGTGCAGGGGGCTTCCCGGGCACACTCGCCCAGGGGGGAATCCTCCTCTCCACGGAAAACGCGGGGGAAGGAGGCGTCCAGGAGAACGACAACCGCCCCGGAAGCCTCCATCCCTGCTTCCTCGCACCCCAGGCAGGGGATTTCCGCCTGGGAAGAGGCTCCTGCCTCATCGGACGGGGCATGCCCCCTGAAGGCACCCTCCCTCCCCAGGACGCCACCGGGACGCCCCTGGAAGCCCCCTTCTCCGTGGGATGCTATGCCTCCCAGGACAAGGCCAATGTCGCCCTGGAAGCCTTCCTGGAGGCCCCCCTCCAGGTGGGGACGCGCCGCCCCGTGCGCATCGAGAGCGACGTCCCCCTCCGGGAAATCCGGCTCTCCGTGGAGGAGCCGGAACTGGCCGCCGCGGAGGGGCAGGCAGTAGAGGGGAGGCATGCGGGGCAGACGTATCTCATCCTCCAATACGTGCCGGAGGAGTCCGCCTATGCGGCAGGGGAAATGCGCTTTCCCCTGAAGGTGGAGCCACGCCCCCTGCGGGTGGCAGCCCACAACCAGACCTGGATTCCCGCCTACGGGCCCATGCCCGAGCTGACCTGGGAAATCACCTCCGGCTCCCTCCTGGAGGGGGATTCCCTGGAGGGGCTCCCGGCAGTGGGCGCCCCCGGAAAGAGCGGCCAGGGCCTTGCACTCTACCCCATCCTCCAGGGCACCCTGGCCATCTCCCCCACGGAACATGCCCAGGACTACCTCCTCCGCTTCCGGAATGGCCTCCTCACCGTACTGAACGATGTGGAGCCGCCGGAGCAGGAGGAAACCCCGTTCACCGCGCCGGACGGAATCTCCCTCCTCCGGGAAATCACCTACGGGGATGCCTTGGAGGGGGAGAGGCAACTCCAGGGGAATGTGCTCCTGAAAGAGACCGGCCAGGAGGTGCCGGGGCACTTCCGCTGGGAGCGGGAGGGGGAGTGCCTGCCCTGCGGGCTCTACGACCTGGAGTGGTCGTTCGTGCCGGTGGACGAGGCCCTGCCCGCCTGGAGGGGCACCATGGCGGTGCGGGTCATGGAGAAGGAGCTGACCCTCGTCTCCTATGAGCACATGCGGTACTACGGCTCCCCCAACCCCACGCTCCAATATCTCCTCTCCGGCTTTGTCCTGGGGGAGGATGAAAGCGTCTGCACCGCCCTCCCCCTTCTGGCCACCGACGCCACCATCGACTCCCCCGTGGGGGAATACCCCATCTACCTGAAGGAGGGCTCCGCCCCCAACTACCGCATGCGCCTGCTCCCCGCCTCCCTCCATGTCTTCCCCGCCCCCGTGAACGTGGAGGTCGCCTCCGCCACCAAGTCCCACGGCGCCCCGGACCCCGCCTTCTCCTGGAGCCCCCTGGAAGGAGGCGAAATCCCCCAGGAGGCCCTCCCCATCCTCCTGTCCCGGGAACCCGGAGAGGCCGCCGGACGATACGCCATCACCGCCACAACCCAAAACCCCAACTACGAAATCCGGCACAAGGAGGCCTATCTGGAAATCACCGGGGTGGTGCCGCAGCTCTCCCGCAGTTCCTCCCAGCCCCTGGAACTCTTCCAGACCCTCCGGGATTTCCAATGCCAATGCCTCATGAAGGACCCCGACACCGGGGAGGCCGTGGAGGGAAGCCTGGTGCTCCATGAAAAATACAATGCCGAACTGGACACCCCCCTCACCTCCGTCCCCATCTCCCTCCAGCATGTCTTCTACCCCAGCGACACCACACGATACGTCCCCAACCCCGTCGTCATGATTCCCGCCCAGATGGTCCACAGCCCCCTCTCCGTGAAATTGGACGACAAGACCATCACCTACGGAGACCCCATCCCCGAACTGACCTGGACCGCCCTGGCCGGGGAAACCGTGGAGGGCGTGGACTTCCCCAGGAAAATCCTCGTCCGGGAACTCTCCTCCTCCACGCCCGACCCCCTGCCGGCAGGCACGTATAACATCATCGCCAGAAGCTGGCCCGGGGGAACCAGGGACCACTACTACTCCCCCCTGATGGTCACCGAGGGCACCCTGACGGTGGAGAAGGCAGACCTCTACCTCATCGTGGAAGACAAGGAATACACCTGGGGCGACCCCGTGCCCGAACCCACCTTCTTCTTCTCCACCACAAAGGACGGCTCCTCCCCCGTGGAGGACCCCGCCCTCGCCAAGGAATTCGCCGGGGAATTCCACGTGGGCGAACCCGGCCCCGACGGATGCACCGACATCATGGTGGACGGCGTCCTCACAAACCCCAACTACCGCCTGCAGGTGGTGCCCGGCACCCTGAAATGCAACCCCAGGCTCCTCACACCACAGTGGCCGGACGACCTCTCCATGACCTTCCGGGGAAAACTCCCCAAGGCGACCGTCACCGCCCTGCCCGAGGAACTCCCCGAAGGAACCACCTCCCTCTCCACCACCTGCGACATCCTCTTCCCGCCCCGGGAGGAATACCCCTACTCCTACACAGCCTGGGACAGCGACTCCCAGGAACCCCTCCCTCTCCTCATCAAGGAGATGCCGGGGCGGCACCAGGTCTACCTGGCCAGCGGGGAGACGGGGGACTACCGCTTCCAATGGGACACCAGCGTGGCCGGACACCTGGACGTGGGATGCCCCGTCACCCTGGTCCTGGAGGGAGCGGAGGAGATGGCCGACCGCCCCTTCACCCGAAAACTCTATGCCTCGGCGGACGACCCCGCCCCGGAGACCATCACCGTCATCCCCGGGGTCAACTGCTTCGCCGACCTGGAAAGCGCCTTGAAGAACACCTTTCCCGGGGGGACAATCTGGCTGGAGGCGGGCGTAGAGGTGGGCAAGGCAACCCACAGGCTCTCCCTCCTGACGGAGACCACCATCCGCCGGCTCCACTCCCCCCTGTGGGACGAGGCGCCCACCATCTGGTGCACCCTCTCCCCCAGCAAGAGGGCCGCCTCCCTTACCCTGAAGGAAGTGGACCTGAAGCAGCGGCTGGAGATCTGCCAGCGGGTGCAGGCAGTGGACTGCACCCTGAACTCCGTCCTCATGATGGGAAGCGGAGTCGTCACGATGGAAGGGGAGGAAAACTACCCCCTCCACCTGGAGGCCACCAGATGCGCCTTCGTCCGGGACGAGGCCACGTCGGAAAATCCCTCGGGGGGCGTGGAGGAGGCGGCGATACGCATCCGTTCAGACTACCCCAACCCGGGCATCTCCCTGGCCTTGGAGGATTGCACCTTCCAATGGGTCCAGGAGAAATCCGGGGGGATGAACTTCCAGTTCGAAAAACCCGTCTCCAGCGACTGGGAAAGCGGCATGAACATCCAGGTGGACTGGCCCATCGACCTGCGCCGATGCACCTTCCTGGGCTGGGAGGAGGACTCCCCGGAAACCCTCCAGGACCACTTCTTCCCCCCGCCGGAAAAGGATGGGTTCACCTACTTCCTCCTGCCCGGGGAGGAGTAGCGCCCCGCCGCCAAGCCCCCCCGAGGGGCAAGCCGCCCGGGGACTCAAGGACGCCCGCACTCCTCCGGCGGCGCCACTTCCAGGACGACGCCGTGGATGGCCTCGGCCTGGGCGGGATGGAAATAGGCCTCCCGGGTGGACTGCGACCCCGCCCAGGCGAAATTCACATTGTCCACCAGGAGATGCTCGGGATTCTGGACCATTCCCATGACCTCCCGGATGGCCCTGGGGGCGCATCCATCCGCCAGCACATGGCAGAAGCCCACCCCGCCCATGCCCGAGGCCTCCAACTTCACCGCAACTGGGCGCCCCTCGCCCGCCTGGGGACGGTAGGGCAGGAAGAATTCCGCCAAGGCATGGTTCAAGTCCTGGGGCTTCGCCCCGCCGTGGAAGATCCGCCTCCAGGGTCCCTGGGGAGAGAACTGGAGGCTGACCCCCACCTTCTCCACCACATACCCGTCGGGCACGCAAAGGCGCAGGCGCACAAACCGGCACTCCTTCAACTCCGCCAGGGCCTGGGAGACCCCTCCCAACAGGCGCTCCCGGTTCTCCCGGAAGGAATTCTTCCAGGCGGACAGGCCTCCCCGCCAGCGGTCCCACCGGGCGGCCAGGCGGTCCAGGAGGCAGGCCAGCCTCCCCTGGGCCTGGCGAAGCGCCTCCTCCTGGAGGGGTCGCCCATCCAGGGCGGCATGGATCCCCTCCCTCAAGTCGTCCACAATCGTCCGCTCCTCCATGGCATCCATGAGGTCCAGGAGAATCTCCCGCCCCAGGCCCTCCTGCACTAGGCCGCAGCGCTGCCGAAGCATCTCCAGGGCGGTGGCGGCTTCCTCCCGCTCCTCTGTGGAAAGCCCCCGGAAATCCCGGGAGAAGAGGGCGTTCTTCTCCCAGGCCTTGAAGTGGAGGGGCGGCCCCATGGTGAGGGCAAGAGTCACGCCGGAGGCCAGCAGGGGGTCCCGGGTGCCGAAGAGTTGTTCCATCATCCGCCCCGTGGCCTCCGCCGGCGCCAGCCCCTGGAGGAGGTATCCATTGTAGATGATGGTAGGCAGGGTGCGCAGCAGGGAGGTGTCGTATTTCAGCCAGCAGGTGTTGATGAAGCCCTGGACACCCTTGCCCTGGGCGCACGCCAGGTAGCTCTCCCCATTGCGGTAGGTCATCTCCGCCGGGGCGATGAAGGTGGTGAAGCCCATCTTCCCGTTGAGGGCCAGCCTGTCCTCGGAGAAGGCGTCGAAGAGGTGATGCACATAGCGCCGCACATCCTCCTGGTATTGCCAGTCCACCAGGACAACCTCCCGGGAAATCCTCTCCTGGGCCTCGGGGTAGTACTCGAACATGTCGGACCACATCATCATGGTCTTCCCGCATTCCTTCAGGCACTGCCGGAGGCGTTCCACATGTTCCGCGAAGAGCGCCGCCTGCCCCGCCAGGTCCGGGGCCTTCTCCCGGCACCGGGGGCACAGGCAGTAGTCCCAGAATTCGTCCAGCCCCACATGGAAGAAGGGGCCGGGGAAGATGCGGGCCACCTCCCGCAGGTAGGGCAGGAGGAATTCATAGAGGCGGGGATGGGTGGGGCAGTAGGAATCCCGCACCCCCCAGCCGAAGCGCCCCTTCATCTCCCCCTGCACTTCCGCCAAGGGGGCCAGCTGGGGGAATTTCAGGAACTGCCCCACATGGCCCAGGGTGGGCACGCAGGGAACCACCTCCAGCCCCAGCCCCCGGGCATGATCCACCAGCCCCCGCAGCTCATCTTCCGTATAGCACTGGCCGTCAGGCGGATAGGGGAATGAGGCCGTCCTCACCCTGCCGGCCAGGCTCAGGAAGATTCCATTGTATCCGGCCTTCGCCGCCTGGTCCATATAGCGCCGGATGAAGTCGGGGGACTCCATCTGGCTCCCTAAATCCATCTGCGCCCAACGATACTGCATCATAGGAAAAAACGCTTCCTTCTCCGGCTGCTGAAACAAACTACGCATGCCACGACCCGCCGCCAGGGGAGAAGAGTCCCTCCCCGGGCGGCGGCAGGGACTCAAAGCGCCAGCGTAACCCCGTGGACCATCTGGGCCATGGGCTGCTGGAAATACGCCTCCTGGGTGGACTGGCTCCCGAACCAGGCGAAATTCACATTGTCCACCAGGAGATGCTCCGGATTCTGGACCATCCCCTCCACCTGGAGGATGGCCCTGGGGGCCATGCCGTCCACCAGGACATGGCAGACACCCTCGCCGCCCATTCCCCAGGCCTCCACCTTCACTGCCACAGGGCGCCCCTCCTGGGCGGGCTGGTAGGGCAGGAAGATTTCCGCCAGGGCGTGGTTCAGGTCGTGGGCCTTCACCCCGCCTTGGAAGACCTGGTGCCAGGGCCCCTTCTCCTGGTATTGGAGGCGTACGGAGAGGGTTTCAATGGTGTATCCGTCCGGGGCGCAGATACGCAGGCGGACGCAGTGGGGGCAGTTTGCCTCCCCTCCCAGGCGCTCCACCCCTTCCAGGATTTCGGCGCACTGCCGTCGGAAGGCCTCCTCCCCTTCCACGCCTTCCCGCCATTCCCGCCAATGGTCGCAGCGGCGGTCCAGGAGTCCCTTCAGTGCCTTCACCGCCTCGTCCCACTCCGCCCTTTCCAGGGGATGCCCGTCCAGGGCATGGTGGAGGAGGGCCTTCAGGCGCGCGGCCGCCAGTTCCTCCTCCAGGGTCTCCTGGAGGTCCACCAGGATGCGGCTTCCCATCTCGGTGGTCACGAGGCCTCCCCGCTCCCGCAGAAGGAGCGCGGCGGCGGCATATCCCTCGTTGAGGGCCAGGGGCAGGCCGCGGAAATCCCGGGTGAGGAGGAAATCCCGGGACAGCTTCTGGAAGTGGCGTCCCCGGGGCAGCGTGAGGCCCAGGGTCACGCCCCGGGTGAGGAGGGCGTCCCGGGTGCCGAATAGCTGCTCCATCATCTCGCCGGTGGCCTCCTCCGGCCCCTTGCCGGCGGCAAGGCGGGCATTGAAGGCGAAGATGGGAAGGGAGTGGTAGATATAGGTGTCCCGCTTCTCCCAGCTGGTCTGGATGAAGCCCTCCGCGCCCCTGCCCTGGACGCATTCCAGGAGGGACTGCCCGTTCCGGTAGGTCATGTCGGCGGGGGCCACGAAATTGGTAAAGCCCAGGCGCTGGTTCAGGCCCTGGCGGTCTTCGGAGAAGACGTCGAAGAGATGGTGGACATACCGGCGGACATCCTCCTGGTACTGCCAGTCCACCAGGACCACCTTCCGGGAGATCTTCTCCTGGGCCTTGGGGTAGTATTCAAACATGTCGGACCACATCATCATGGTCTTCCCGCACTTCTCCAGCCCCTGCCGCACCTTCTCCACGTGCTCCACGAAGAGAGCCTCCTGGGAAGCCAGGTCCGGGGCCTTCTCCCGGCACCGGGGGCACAGGCAGTAGTCCCAGAACTCGTCCAGGCCGGCGTGGAAATAGGGGGACGGGAAAAGTTCCGCCACCTCCTTGAGATATTGGAGGAGGAAGGGATAGAACTGGGGATGGGTGGGGCAGAAGGTCTGCTTCATCGTCCCTCCGAAGCGCCCCTTCATGTCCCCTTGGAGTTCAGAGAGATGGACCAGCTCCGGGTGGGCCAGGAAGCGTTCGGCGTGCCCCAGGGTGGCCACGCAGGGCACCAGTTCCAGCCCCAGCCCCTGCCCGTATTCCACCAGGCCGCGGATCTCCTCGGGCGTGAAGCACTCCCCGTCCTTCGCCCAGGGATAGCAGGCCGTGCGGACGCGGTCCTCCAGATAAAGCAGGATGCCATTGTATCCCGCCTTGGCCGACACTTCCATGAACTGGCGGATGAAGGGGAGGGATTCCATCTGGCGGGCCAGGTCCAACTGCGCCCAACGGTGATGCAAGAGTGTGGCGGTCATAAGGGGTGTCCTTGGCAAGGAAGGGGATACGGGAAACAAGGGGGGCGGCCAGGCCCGGGACGATGGCAGGAAAGGGAGTGGGAAAAGGAGTGGGGAGCCCGGTCTCCGGGAGGAGGGGTGCTATTGTTCCAGGAGGAAGACGCGGGTCGCCAGGGGGTCGAAGGGGGCGTAGAAGACGCCCTCCCCGTCCACGGGGAAGACCTCCCCGTTCAGCATATCCGTGGCGCGGGAGGCTTTTTCCGGCAGTTGGATGCGCTTCTCCCCCCCCTCCCTCACGCACACCGCCACCACCTCTGGGGAGGCCCACACCTGGTCTCCGGACTCCACGTAGCGGTGGACTCCCGCCCGGCGCATCAAGGCGGCAATCAAGGCATGGGGAAGGGTGAAGTGGCTGCAGAAGGCCGTGAAGCCGCCGGCGGGGTTCTCCACGGCTCCGGCGATGACGTTGCCATTTGCGTCACTGCCCAGCCGGACCAGGCCGGGATGGCCGGGGTCCAGGCGGGCCTGGAGGTAGGTGGTTTTTCCGGACTGCCAGAAGCTTCCCGCCACATCCTCCCCGGTCTCCTCCCGTCCCATCCAGCCCTCCTGGGGGATGAAGCGGAGCTTGGCGGAGAGATTGGAGACCTGGGAGTATTCCAGGGGGAGCCCGGTGAGGCGGCGGGCGGCTTCCGTGGGCGTGGAGCCCTCCTCCCCCTCCGCGGGGATGACTCCTGGCGTGCCCAGGAAAAGGAGGTTGCGCCCCTCCTCCTGGAGCCTTTGGATGGCCTGCCGGAGGGCGGGGCTTTCCTGGAGGCAGGTGGGGAGGATGACAAGTTTGATCCGGGAGGGGAGCCTGTCCAGGTCGGAGGCCAGATAGACCTCGTAGGGGGTTCCCATGAAGGCCAGGACCCGCTGGTTCTCCATGGCGGCGCCATGGATGGGGGGGGCGCTCATGGTCACCCAGTCCAGGGAGGGTTCGTCCAGTACCAGGGCGACCTGGGCGACGCTTTCCCGGGAGTGCTCCTGGGTGATTTTCTCGGCCACGGCGGCGAGGTCTGCGATGGCCTTCATGAGGAGGGGGGAATGGAAGTGGATATGGCCCACGTCAAACCACCACTGCGCCATGCCGGAGAGGAGGTTGTGGAGCACCTCCTTGTTCTGCTGCAGAACGTCTCCCTCGGGGGTCTCGGGGCGCCCCAGGGTGACATTGGGGGTGTCATAGGTGCGGATGTCATTCTCCACGAACCAGAACTTGTTGTGGAGCTGGAGGGAGTCGGCCGCCCCCAAGGGATAGGAGACCCCCGCGCCACCCGTCTGCCGCATCTGGTATCCGGTGGGGCTGCAGAGGAAATCCAGCCAGGGGGACTCCAGGAGCCCGCCCACCCCCAGGTGCCCGGAGTTCATCAGGGGGATGGAGCCGCTAAGCTCCACGTAGTATCCGTAGAAGGCGCCCACCAGGAGGCGGCTGTCGCAGGCCTCCTTCACCACGCGGCAGAATTCCTCGATGCATCCGGCCACCGTCTCGCTGTGATAGCGGAAATAGTCCGCCTGGCGCTGGGCGCCGGGGCTCCCCTTCAGGCGCACGCCGGGGTAGTCCGCCTCGAAGCGCTCCCAGGGGAGGGGCATGGTGGCGTTCTCCAGGGTGGCCTGGGCATCCCCCCAGGCCGCCTGCAGGGCGGCGTCATCCCCGTATTTGCGGGCGAGCCACTCCCGGAAAGCCTTCAGGGCGGGGCGGGAATAGTCCCCCACCCGGTTGTCGAAACTGCCCCACTCCATCCATTCCTCGGTATGTCCGCTGGCGAGCACGAAGCCGGCCACCCGGTCCGCGTAGGGGCTTTCCCGGATGAACTGGACCATCCTGCGCAGTCCCTGGCTGGTGTAGTCCCGCCAGAGGCGGCTTGCCCAGGAGGGGACGGGGCGTCCCTGGAACCAGACGAAGGGGGCGGGGGGCGTCTCCTTGCGGAAGGGATGGGCCACCATGGCCACCTCTTCGGGGTGCCTCTGGGTCCACCAGAGGGGGGCATGGAGGTAGAGGCGCACGATGACCATGGCGTCCGGATTGACCTCCAGGGTGTTCCGCATCCGGCTGTCGAACTGGGCGTAGTCATACTGTCCGGGGGCGTATTCGGTGAGGGTTTCCAGGCTATATCCCCCCTCCGTTGGGGTGGAGCAGAAGCCGAAGATCTTGACCCCCGCCTGGGAGAAGGCGCGGATGCCCTTGGGCCCTTCGGTGGTGTAGGTGGCGCGCATGATGCCCGTCATGGGCTCCTCCCCCCGGAAGATGGTGGGGCGTCCCTTCCAGGGCCTCACGGACATCCGGGGCAGTTCGGGGCTGCGTCCCTGGATTTGGGCGGTCCACTCCATTCCGTCCAGTTCCGCCTCTCCGCATTCCAGGCGTATGCGGTATGTGCCGCTCTTCAGGAAGGGAGTGAGGGGCACCTCCCCGGCGGGGCGGCTCCACTTTCCTTCCTGCCGCAGGACATCCTCCAGGGGGATGGCCACGGGGGGGCAGGAGTCGTCCTGTCCCTCCCGCCGGAGGGTCAGCCTGGTGGCCAGGAGGAGGGGGTCCCGGCCGGAGAAGATGGCCTGGAACCCCGGGAGCGGCAGGGTGGCGCCGGCCACCAGGTCCTGGGGAAGTGGGCCCTCCCACTGGACCCTGCCCTGGCAGGCCACCTCGTCCTCCCCCCGGATCTCGCCGATTTGGAAATGGATGAGGTCCCCGGCCTGCTGGTTTTCGGGGTCTGTCCAGAAGACGAAGCGTCCGAAGGGGCGGAAGAGCGGGAGGGGGGAGAGTTCGTCATGGCCGTTCCCCACCTGGGAGTCCGGGGAGATGGTGAAAGTGTATTCATGCCACTGGCCGTCGGCGGGCAGGACGGGCTGGTAGTGGAAATACCACCCGTAGTAGTTCGTGGTGCCCACCACCCCCTCCCGGGAAGTCAGCCAGCCCGGGTGGAAGCCCAGGGGCTTCTCCCCCAGGTTCCGCAGGCGGAAGACAATCTTCTGGCAGGCGCGGATTCCCCGGGGGAAGGCCAGGGAGAAGGGATAGCGCAGATTGCTCTCCCTGAGAGGGCGGATCCGGATTTCCGTGGCCCGCTCCTCCGGGACGTAGGCCAGGAGGAAATCGGAGAAGGAATCCATCCCCGCCTCGCTCCACTCGAACTCCGATTCAAAATAGCTGGAGTTCTCCCCGGAATAGTAGATTTCCCGGTGGGCGGGTTCGGCGGCGGGAAGGCAGAGGCAGGGGAGAAGGAGCGCCAATGCGGAAAGGAGGGCGAGGCGGGCCATTTATGGGGTTTTTTAAGGAAAGGGAAGGAGGGGGAAGCCCGGGAATGAGGGAGGAGGGGGAAGCCCCCCTTCCCGGAGAGAGAGGACGTCCGGAAAGATCATGCCCCTTCCCCTCTCTGCACGCCCCGCCCGCCGGAAGGACTCCCCTATCCGCCGCATTATAGTACGCCCCTGGAACCGCTTCCCCAAAACACACCCCCTCCCCATGCCCCTCCCCATGCCCTGCCACCACTCCTGCTCCTGCGCCCACCACTCCCACGAAGAGGAT
>JAEDNB010000182.1 GCA_016302725.1 Lentisphaeria bacterium | reverse complement strand
GTTGTTGACGGAGGAGTCGAAGTCCTGGCTGGAGAGGGCGTCGGCCATCCAGAAGAGCTGCCAGTTGGGGATGGCGGCGTAGAAGGCGTTGGCAATCCAGTTTCCGTGGGAGGGGAGGGGGCTCTGGAAGGTGCCGCCCGCCGGGGTCTTGGGGGGATTGACGGAGCGGCGGAAGACCAGGGCGTCCCGGGGCTGGTCGGGCTTTTGTTGGGAGTCCGCGTAGTCCCCCAGCAGGTGGTATTGCCAGGTGCCGGTTTTCACGGAGTAGACTCCCATCCTCTGGGCGCGTCCCTTCAACTGGGTGACATCCTGCTTCCATCCCTGGTCGTCCCTCCAGGCACCCTGGGGGTCGGTTCCCAGTCCTGGGAGGGAGACGCTGGTGGCGGCGTTGTCGGTCCAGACGATGAAATCGCCCAGGTCCTCTGCGAGTATGGGAGTGTTCCAGGCCTCGATGTCGGCCCGTTCCTGGGGGGTGAACTCATATTGTGCGATCCAGAGGGGTTCCTTTCCCGGGGGCGGGGTGCGTTGCCATGGTTCCTTGGTGTTGCGTCCGATGAGGTAGTCGCTCATGAGTCCCAGGAGGAAGATGGTTCCGCAGAGGAGGAGGTTGGGGACCAGGCGGAAGCGTGTGGAGAGGGCGGTGGCCAGGGTTCCCATGGACCAGCTGGAGAAGAGGACAAGGAGGAGGGCGGGGATGACGCGGAAGGCCAGTCCCACATGGGAGCCGTCGGAGGTCTTGAACTGCCCCACCAGGGCGAAGAGGGGGAGGGCCACCAGCAGGGAGAGGACGGCGGCGCTGCAGTAGGAGGAGCGGGTGATGTAGTTGTATCCCCCCGCCGCCCCCAGGGCGAGGAAGAGGACCACGAAATAGCCGTAGAACATGAAATTGTCAATCCAGAACTGGTCGGTGGCGGCCCGGAGGGCGAGGAGGGTGGCGGTTCCGGTGACGAGGCAGAAGACAGTGAGGGCGGCCATGACGCCCAGGATTTTGGCGATGATGAAGACGGGTCGCTGGACGGGCTTGGAGAGGAGGAGGAGGGCCATCCCGTTGTCGATTTCCCGGCTCAGGGAGTTGCTGGCCAGCATGATTGCCAGGCCCCATCCGAAGACCATCATGGTGGCGATGGAGCTATCCACCACCAGTTTTTCCTGGGCGAAGAAGACGAAGAGCGTCAGGATGGGATAGAGGCCGATGAGCACCAGGGCGGAGAGCAATATCAGGAGGAAGATGGGTTCCCGCAGGCTTTCCCGGAAGGTGTTTTTGGCGATTTGATAGAGGGAGGTGAACATTGTCTCTTCGTGGAGGTCGGGTCGTCGTCGGGCGGTCCGCCCGGGGAGAGGGGAGGGTGGGGCCTCCCTTCTCCGTCATGGGAGTCCTCGTGGGCGGGGTGTCCCCCCCTGGCGAGGCTTCGTAAGCGTTTTGGGGGTTACTCCTGGGGGGTCAGGACGTTGTCGTCATAGCGTCCCTTCAGGTCCCGGAAATCCCGTTGGAGCCTGGGCAGTTCCAGGTATGCGCCCAGGGTCTGCGCGTTCTTTTCCCAGTCGTCGCTGTTGAGGACCATGACGCTGTATTCCTTGCGCAGTTCCGCCACGGAGGCGGCGGGGACGCAGGTGTCGTCGCCCAGGACGATGACGGTCTTGGGGTTGAGGAGGACGGCCACGTCCATCAGTTTGGCGGCGCTGATTTCCTCGGACATCTTGTTGGCGTGGAGGAAATGGAAGCGGGAGGCCTCTCCGCCGGCCTCGGGCTGGAAGAGGAAGACGGGTTGCTTGGTGCGTTCCTGGGCGAGTTCCGCCAGCAGCCTGGGCTGGAGGTAGTTGCCGGTGACGAGAAGGGTCTTGACCCGTGCCCGGGAACTTTTCCGGAAGAGGGAGCAGGAGGTGCCTCCCAGGAGCACGGTGAAAAGCAGGAGGGCGGCGGTGAGGGTGAGGACGGTTTTCTTCATCAGGGTGATTCCGGGTTTTTCGTAGGGGGGACGGGAGTCAACGCAGAACGTTGTATACTATGGTAGCAAACGCGGAAGTTGCTCGTTCCTTCCGCACTTTTTTTCTTGGGAAAAGCGTCCTTTTCCCCCCGTGGGTCCCATTCCCCGCCGTCCACCGTCCCCGTCTTCCCGGCGGGGGCTCCCCTCCTGTAGAGAAACCATCATGTCTGCCATGGCCCCCTCTCCCGACTCCCCTGCCGCCCTGCGTCCCCTTCTTCCTGTCGCCGCCTCTTCCAGCGGGGGGCTTCCCCGGTGTGCCATCTTCCTTTCGGGGGGAGGCAGCAACGCCGAGGAGATTCTGCGTCGCCTTCGGGCGGACGAGGCGGCGGGCCGGGCCACCTTCCAGGTCGCCTGCCTGGTGACGGACGCCCCCCGGACCAGCCGCGCCCGGGAGCTGGGGGAGGCCTACCACCTGCCCGTGGTGGAGGAGGACATCCGGGAGTTCTACCATGCCCGCGGGGAAGCCCGGGTTTCCCTGGCCACGGAGGCGGGGCGTCGGCTGCGGGAGGAGTGGACGGCGCGCCTGAAGGAGAAGCTGGAGGCGCATTCCCTGGCCTTCGGGGTTTTTGCCGGCTTCGTCCCCCTGACCAACCTGACGGCGGAACTTCCCTGCCTGAATGTCCATCCGGGAGACCTCACCTACCTCAAGGAGGGGCGCCGCCACTTGGTGGGATTGCACCAGATTCCCGTGGAGCGGGCCATCCTGGAGGAGTTGGACTGGCTGCGTTCCAGCGTCATCCTGGCCACCCCCGTCACCGGCGGCGGGGAGGACATGGATGGCGGGCCGCTGCTGGGCATCTCCCCCGCCATGCCCATGGAGGTGCCTGGGGAACAGCGGGCGGCCTTCCGCCAGGAGGCCTCGGCGCGTCCCTCCCGCCGTCCGGCGGGGGGCTTCCAGGATGGGCTGGAGAAGTGCGCCCAGGGCTTCCAGGAGAAGTTGAAGGAGGCGGGGGACTGGGTGGTCTTCTACCCTGTGCTCCGGGATTTCGGGGCGGACCGCTTCTACCTGGACGCTACGGGCCATCTTCATTTCCGCCAGGGGAATGGGCATTTCCTGCCCATCCGTACGGTGGAATACGGGAAGGACGGCTCCCGGGAGCTGCTCCTGGGCTAGGGGCCATGGGTGCCGTGGCCTGGCGGCGAATCCCCCGGGGCTCCGGGGGCGTCGTGTGGGGGACTGCGCTCCAGGGGCTATAGTGTATTGTTTTCCCGCCGGACCCCCTTTGGGGGCGTCGGCTGCCATTGCCCGGCTTCCCCCTTGTCCAGGAGTGCCTTATCCCTGGGGCGGGGGATGGCTTTCCGCCCTTTCCCCGGGGGAGAGGGCATTTCCGCCTCAAACCTTCCACCAAGGGAGTGATTCCACCATGAAGAAATACATCTGCAAGCTTTGCGGCTATGTCTACGACCCCGCCAAGGGCGACCCCACCCAGAACATCGCTCCTGGCACCGCCTTCGAGGATCTGCCCGATTCCTGGAGTTGCCCGGACTGCGGCGTGGGCAAGGAGGAGTTCGAGCCTGTGAACGACTGACGCCTGCGGCGGAGCCGCGAGCGTCGGGCGAGGGGGGGCGGCCCCGCCCCTGCGGGGGGCGGGGCATCTCCTGCGCCGAGTGCGCGGGGCCATTCCGGGCCTTGGGGCCGGGGGTGGTTTTCTATCCCGTGGAAGTGTATGGCCTGGGTGCCGGGGAGTGCGGGCCCGGGAGGACTAGGAGGACAAGAAAATGCGCCGTCCCATTGGCTGGCTGGATCGAGAGGCGCCTGGCGGCAAGCGCCAGGTCAAGGTGGAGTTTTTTGCAGACACCCTCCAATGGCGTTTCCGCACCCCGGAGGCGGAGAAGTGGTCTGCCGGGGAGCCGACGGCCAGGAATTGGGACGAACTGGAGGACAAGATCCGCCAACTGATGCAGCGTGGGCACCTCTTTGAGAGGGAACTGGCCCTGGTGCAGCGCCTGCGCCCTCCCCGCCAATAGCCTCCGCCCGGTTTTCCCGGCCCCCCTTTCCCTTCCTCCCTCTCCTCCTTATCCCGCTTCCCTTCCATGACCCCCTCCGATTCCTCCATTGAATTTTACGCCACCGCTGCCCCGGGGACGGAGGCCGTGCTCCGGGATGAACTGCGGGATCTGGGCTTTCGCTCCGCCCGCCTGAATTCCGGGGGGATCCCCT
>JAEDNB010000012.1 GCA_016302725.1 Lentisphaeria bacterium | reverse complement strand
CCTGTGAGGCGGGAATGAGAAGAGAACAGGCAACCATGCAAAAACGGCGGAAGGCCTCGTTGCTTCTCCTCCTGTTTGCCTTCTCCCTCCTGCTTTCCCCTGGCAGGCAGGAGGCCGCACGGGGGGGACGCCATTCCCTGGAACCCCAGGCAAAGGGGAGGCCGTGCCTGGCCGCCCTCCCCAGGGCCCTCCAGGAGTGGGGCACCCCCTGGAGGGAAAGCCACCTCTCCTCCTCCGCCGCAACCCTGCGGCGCGGCGCAGCCCAGGGAAGGGCGCAGTGGTGGATGACGGCGGGGAGCCCCTCCCCTGAAGCCGACACGCCTTCCCGCGCCCCCCTGGGCCATGCCCTCCATTGGCCTGATTCCCCCAGGCGGGTGGAACGCACCCGCCAATGCCCCGTCCGCGCAGGACCACGCCATCTCCACGCCTGATTCCCACGACCCCCTCCGCCCACCCCGCTTCTCTTCCCCATGCAGGGAAAAGAAGGCCGCCGACGGGAAAAATCGGGCGGCACACTCTGTCTCCACCGTCTTTCCGCCCCCGGCGGCAATGCGGGAAGACGGATAACGCTGGAGGAGCCGGGGGATGCCCCGGCTGGAAATCCCATGATCGCTGGCGTGATCCTTCTCTCTACCGCCTTTTGCTGGTGGTTTGTCGGCAGGCTGCTGCTCCGAGGTGAACTCTAGGCAAAAATCCACCTGCCAACCCACCTCCCCCCTAAAGGGGAAAATCCAAGGAGGCATCCCCCATTCCGGGGGATGCCTCTGTTTTTTTTGTAACTACTTAATAATAAATAAGTTATATAAATCTAAGCCATTCCCCTGGGGGGTCAGTGGAGGTATTTTTTGACGGTGCGGGGGTCCAGTCCGGCCTTTCGAGCGACGGCCGCCAGGGTGCCCTCCTGTTCGTAGAGGGCCTGGAGATACTGCATCATCATCTCCTCTGCCGTAAGGGGATGCTCCTTCAGCCATTCCCGCCAAGGGAGCCGTTTTTTTTCTTCGGGGAAGCTGTGGAATGGGTGGTATTCCCCTCGGATGAGCAAGTTGCGCAGGCATTGCTCCAGTTCCCGGACGTTGCCTGGCCATCCATAGTCCAGGCCCAGGTGGGAGACAATCCAGTCGCTGGCGGCGGTGGCGAACTCTTCCGCGGCGGTGTCCTCTTCCAGCATTCGTTTGGAGAGGACGGTGACGAACTGGCGCAATTCCTGTTCCTGGCTGTCGATGAGGGTTCGGAGGGGGGCGGTCTGGATGGTATCGGAGCAGATTCGGAAGAGGAGGTCCTGGCGGAAGAGTCCCTTTTGGCAGTTTTCCTTGAGGTCGGCGTTGGTTGCCGCGATGACCTTTCCGGGGAAGCGCCGGAGGGTTTCGTCTCCGATTCGCTGGAATTCCCTGGTTTGGAGGAGGCGGAGGAGTTTTACCTGGATTTCCTGGCTGACCTCCCCGATTTCATCCAGGAAGATGCATCCGCAGGGATGGCATGCCTCGAAGCAGCCCTGGCGGTCCTGGATGGCGCCGGTGAAGGCTCCCCGCACATGCCCGAAGAGGGCGGATTCCACCAGGGCCTGGGGCATGGCGGAGAGTTGCACCGCGTAGAAGCCGCGGAGGTGATTGGTGGAAAACCCCCTTGTCTTTGGGTCGAAGGGGATGTGCTGGGAGAGGGCGATGGCTCGCGCCACCAGTTCCTTGCCTGTGCCGGATTCCCCGGTAATCAAGGTGGTGACCTGGTTCATGCTGCCGCGCAAATGGTGGTAGTAGCGCCGCAGGTCGTGGGTGAAGATGGATTGCCAGATGGAGGAGCGAAGGTTCGCCGCCGCCAGAGTCCCCCCCGCGATGAAGTCGAAAGTGTAGTTGAAGGCCCGGTGCAGTTGGTGGAAAAGGGCGAATATCCCCTCCGGGGAATACTCCGTGGGCACACGGCGCCCCGGACGAAGGAGACACTGGGAAAAGTCCTGGAGAAAGGCAGGATAGAGATTCGATGTCGCGCTCTCGGACTGCTCCCCCAGGTAGACATTGGCGCACATGGGACGGCGTTGCCGGCTGAAAAGCCAATAGAGGCAGAGCAGGTCCCAGGATTGCAGTTGCTGCTCGTCCAAATCCTTGCCGCAGGCGTCCCAGCGGGAGAGCCCGTCCCTCACCAGGCTGTCGCAGAGGTCGTCCAGGATGGAGAGGTTTTGGTTGACGGAGAGTTCGCCGTCCACGCTATTCCAGACCCGGTACCGCTCCTGGTGGCGTTTGCCCAGCAGATGGCGTTCCACTTGGGTCCGCTCCTCGCAGAAGGGGTTGACGACGGCGAGTTTGCCAATCCACTGGGCTTGCTCCCATTGCTGGGGGGAAAAGAAATCCATGCGGGGGGGGCGGGGCTAGGCGCCGGCGTGGAAGACCAGCCAGACCAGGTAGGCGGCGTAACACAGGAGGAGGACGCCCCCCTCCCAGCGGCGGATGGACTTGCCGGTATAGGCCATCCCCAGCATGAGGATGGTGACGCCGGCCATGGCGGCCAGGTCCACGGTGTGGATTCCCACTGCCTGGATGGGGCGAACTAGGGGGGCGATCCCCAGGATGGCCAGGATATTGAAGATATTGGAGCCCACCACGTTGCCCACGGCAATGTCGTTCTCCTTCCGGAGGGCGGCCACGGCGGAGGTGGCCAGTTCGGGGAGGCTGGTGCCTACGGAGACGATGGTAAGCCCGATGACGGCGTCGGAGACCTGGAAGAGCCTGGCCAGGGTCACCGCCCCGTTGACGAAGAGCTTCGCGCCGCCCACCAGGCCAGCCAGTCCCAGAAGCACCAGGAGAGACGCCTGCCAGAGGGGAAGGGGGCGCTTAAATTCCGGAATCTCCTCGGAGGGGGCCTCCTTGCCTTTGAGGGCATCCCGGATGTGCTTGCCCATGTAGACCCCGAAGAGCAGGAGAAGGAGCAGCGCCTGGAGTCGCCCGATGCCATGGGCCACGGCGATGAACAGGAGCAGGAGCAGGGAGACTACCACCAGAACCGGGGTGTCAAAGCGGAGCATCTTCCGGTGGACGGTCAGGGGGGTGATGACGGCCGCCGTCCCCAGAATCAGGGCCGTGTTGCAGATGTTGGAGCCTACCACGTTGCCCAGGCTGATGTCCCCGGAGCCCTTGAGCGCCGCCTGGACGCTGACCACCAGTTCCGGGGCGCTGGTGGCAAAGGAGACCAGGGTCAGGCCGATGATGACGGAGGGAATGCCCAGGGTTTCCGCAATGCGTACGCCTCCCTTGACCAGAAGGTCGGCGCCGTAGGTGAGGATGACGAGCCCAATGAGGCCCAGGAAAAGGGAAAGGGGAGTGGACACGGGAAGAGGGAAGACAGGGGAGAACGGGGAGAAAACAGGAAATCCCGCTCCTCTGCCCACGTCGGGGGGCGGAGGGCGGGACGGGAGTGAGGCGACTCCGGGGAAGGGAGTCCAGGGACGCCTCCCCGGGCGCCGGGCCTGGGAAGGCAGGACTTGGCTGACTATCGGGGCATCTGGGCGCCGTAGCCTTCCATGGCGCCGAAGAACTTGGAGCACTCCTCCAGGGGATAGCGGTTGGCGTACATGTAAACCTTGGATTCCATCTTGCCCACCTTGTTCATGCCCAGGGCGGAACGGAAGAGGTTGGCGTCGGAGTTTTCATCGTAGTCCAGGGTCTCGGAGTATGAGGCATTCAGGAAGCCGTTGAGGCAGGCCTCGTTGAAGCGGCCCTTGAAGACGGAGGGGTTTTGTTCAGGGAGATGTTTTCCTCCACGCTCTCCATGTCCAGGGCATCCTCCAATTCCTCGAACTCGTCGTCCGCCATCTTCAGGGAGAGGAGGACGGCTCCGCCACCCTGGAGGTCGATGTCTCCCTTGCGGTTCAGGAAGAAGGTGTTTTCATCCAGGGAGACCTTCTTCTTTTTGGCGTCGCCCTTGGCATGGTTCACACCGGCGGTGATGTTGAGGCCGAAGATGTTCTTCTCGATGTCGGCGATGACATCCCGGGAGGAGAAGTCGGTGGTGTATCCGCCCTTGATGATGAGGGGCTTGTCCACCACGATTTCGCTGGCGCCCATGGCGCCGGTGTAGAGTCCGGCGGCCAGGTAGAGGGTATCCCCGGCCTCGGCCTTCTTGATGGCGTTGGCGATGCTCTTCAGGGGTTCTGCCTTGGTGCCGGGATTTTTCTTCTTGCCGGTTTCAGGAAAGACAAACCATTCTGCGCCGCAAAGCGCCAGGGAGAGGGAGAGACAGGTGAGAAGGGTCAGAAGTCTTTTGATGGCGATGAAGTCCTTGATGAAGGGAACCGGAAAAAAGGAAATCGGCCGTGGGAGCGCACGCCCTGTTTAATATAGGGTCTGGCCCGGGAGTTTTTCCAGTCTCTTCCCAGGAGAGGGGAAAACTTTTTCCGGGGGGAGGCAGGGACGGTGTTTGAAAAATCTCCCCCTCTTCTTACATTCTCCCGGAGTCCTCCTTTCCCCGCCCTCAAAAATCCCCGTTCCCATGCGTCGTTTCATCCGCCACGAACTCTTCCGCCTTCCGTTGGGAGACCGCAGCCAGTACATCCCCCCCCGGGGCGAATGGCATTTCCCCTTCACTGTGCCCC
This sequence comes from Lentisphaeria bacterium, assembly GCA_016302725.1. GTDB lineage: Bacteria > Verrucomicrobiota > Lentisphaeria > Oligosphaerales > Oligosphaeraceae > UBA1724. Next base: position 16,664 of record JAEDNB010000012.1, on the reverse strand, counting down.
CCTGCGATTTCCCCGCCACGTGCCGCCTTCGCCTGCTGGGGGAGACGGACTACTTTTGGCGTTGGCGCACGGAATGGGGGGCCACCTACGCCATCTCCATGGGCGTGGATGACGCCCTTACCCGGGAGGGAGTGGCCGGGGAGGCCTATGCCCTGCGCTGGCCCTGCCGGGGGGACCGGCGCCCCTGCAATGCCTACTTGAAATTCTACCGGGAGGAGCTGTCTCCCGGAAAGCCCTGTCGGCTTTCCCAGTGGGTGACGGGGGAGGAGTTCCGGTGTGGCGAGGGGACGGGGCTTGCCCTGGAGCTGTACTGGCAGAAGGAGGGGCGTCATCCCCACGATGTCTTTGATTCCCCCGACCAGGTGGTCTTCCTCCCCTATCCGGAGGGAAGTTACGACTGGCAGGAGGTGTCCACGGAATTTCCCATGCCGGAGAATGTGGCCTGCGCCATCCTGCGCATGGGGGTGGTGGAGGCCAGGGGCGCCCTGAAGACGGGAAGCCCCCGCCTGGCGCCCGAGGGCGGGGAGAATGTGGCGCCCCCCCTGGCGCCCACCCAAAGCCGGAGAACCCGCTTCAATTATCTGGGAGAAAACCTCTCCCGGCGGGATTGGCTGGAATGCACCCTCCGGGTGGACGGAAGGGAAATCTTCCGGGGAGAAAAATACTCCTCCATCGTCCGCCGCCCGGAATACACTTTCGAGGCGGGCCCCCTGGCCCCCGGAGAACATCTCCTCACCCTGACCCTGGAGGACGACTACGACACCGCCGTCGGTTTCGTGCCCCAGGGGCTGGAACTCCACCTCCTGGGAAACCATGACTTCGAGTTGATTGGCGCCCCGGAGACGGTGCCGAAGGGAGAACCCTTTGCCGCCTTGCTCCGCACCACACGACCCCATGTGGTGGTCACCACGGGGGGGGGACGCCAGATGGACTTCCCCCAGCCCGGCCTCCATGCCTTCCCCTTCCCACCCCTGGAGGCCCAACGCCAGGACATCCAGCTGTCCTCCCCGGAACACCAGGATTCCTTCACCGTGGAACGGACGGAACACTCCTCCCCCCATATCTGCCTGGGGACGGGAGACGCCGTCTACATCCCCATGGAACGGGAGGACATGGAACGCTATCTGGAATGGTATGTGGCCAACCACATCGGAAACTGCCTCTGCTTCCGCCACTCCTACCGCTGGGGCGGGGGAAGGGGCCTCCACCAGGAGGTCTGGCGCACCCTGGTTCCCCTCCTGAACCAGCTCCGAATCCACTACACCCTGATGGTGGATGGACGGGAAGTCCCCGGCATGACCGCCAATCCCCCGGAAGAACTCCTCCAGGGACCCTTTTACCTCGGACGGCGCGCCCATGAAAACGACGGCTCCCTCTGCTACTGGGACAACAAAATCTGGGGTACGGACGAGGTTCCCGAACCCTACGGCGACATCCTTTCCCGGGGCGTCAATCCCGGCGGCATCCAGCCCCATGTGCGTCCCAAGCGCAGGGAGGGCAAGACCTGGTGGTTCTTCGATCCGGAGAAGTGCCGGGACATGAAGGAGGCAGCCCAGTATTTTGTGGAGAACCTGAAGGAGGCCAAGGGGGATTCCACCCGGCACTCCGGCCCCTCCACCCTCTTCCGCTATTTCTTCCAGGCGGGATATGATTGCCTGCTGGCGGAGCAGATGTATGGCCCGGAGGAGGTGGTCCTCTCCTCTCTCCGGGGGGCCTCCCGGGCCTATGGAAGGCAGAATTTCGGCACGCATCTGGCCGTCCAGTGGGGGTCCACCCCGCTGGATTGCCGGGAGCATGGGGAACGTCTCTTCCTCTCCCTGGCCACCAGCTATCTCCAGGGAGCCACGGAGATCAATGTGGAGGAGGGGCTCTGGCGCATGGAGAACGGCTATGTGGACTACGACCGCTTCAGCCACGCCTGCCAGCTCCACCAGGAGGCCTTCCACCGGTTCCGGACGTTCCTGGAACACCATCCCCGGAGGGGACGGCTGGTGACGCCCGCGGCTTGCCTCCAGGGACGCTACGACGGCTGGCGCTGCTTCGATTCCGGAAAGAATGTCTGGTGCCATCACGGCGAGGAATGGAAACCCGGACTCCCCGAGGAGTCCTTCCAGCTGACAAAGGTCTTCTTCCCCAGGGCACGCCTGGATGCGGTCCACGTTTCCCAATGCGATTCCTCCCCCAAGGGATGGTATACCGGCACTCCCTACGGCCCCGTGGATCTCCTTCCCTGGGAGGGCGATTGGAGCCCCTACCGCGCCGTGGCCCTCCTGGGATGGCACACCTACCGCCCCGGGGATGGGGAAAAGATGCTCCGCTACGTCCGCCAAGGGGGCACGCTCCTGCTGGGAAAACGCCACTTGAATACCGCCCTGGGACGGCTGGAGCCCCTGACTCTCCCCCCCCAGGAGGAGGCCCTGGAGACCCTCCTGGGAAAGGAATGGCGCACCGCCACCGGCCTCCGGGAGCGCCAGGAGGGCCAGGGACGGGTCCTCTATTTCCCCTCCCCCGAATGGCCCGCCCATCCCGAGGTGCTGCCGGCCTATGGCCAGGCCCTCCAAAGGCTGGCCCGGGAGTGCGCCCTGGCCGAGGAGCGCCAAGGCTGGATCCGCGCCAACGAGGACGTGGAGTTCGCCGCCTATGAGCAGGAGGACGGCCACCGTTGCTTCTACCTTCTGAACATCCGCTGGTGGGACCGGCGGAGCGCCCGGGCGACCCTGGTCCAGGGGAGCACGGAAAGGACGGTGGAGGTCCCCTTCGGGGAAATCCTGGTCCTGGAGTGCCCGCCCCCGCCAAGGGGTTGACGCAAAGGCCCCCTCCCGCCTCCCGCCCCCAAGCCAAAACCTCCCTTGCCCCAGGAAGATAGCCTCCATGTCATGGAAAGACCATTGCTATGCCCGCCTTTTGGTGGACAACCACATCACGGACCAGCGCCCGGAATACATGGGGAGGTTCTCTCCCCAGGAGTATGTGCGCCTGGTGAAACTCTCCGGAAGCGAATCCTCCATGGTCTATGCCTGCGACCATAACGGGAACTGCTACTATCCCACGAAGGCGGGGCATCCCCACGGAAACTTGCGGGGAAGGGACCTCTTCGGGGAAGTGGTGGCCTTGCTCCGGAAGGAGGGCATCGCCCCCGTCGCTTACTACACCGCCACCTACCACAATGACTGCGCCCGCCGCTTCCCCCAGGCGGAGATTGTGGACAGCCTGGGGCATCGGGGGGAGGGACGCTACCACTTCACTTGCCCCAACCATCCAGAGGCGGAGGCCTTCTACCGGAGCCAGATCGCCGAAATCCTCGCCTATGACGTGGATGGGCTTTTCATCGACATGAGTTTCTGGCCGGCAATCTGCCAGTGCCCCGCATGCCAACGGAAATTCGGCCGCCCCCTGCCGGAGCGCATCGACTGGGCGGATCCGGAGTGGATTGCCTTCCAGCGCTTCCGGGAACGCTCCATGGCGGAGTTCGCCGCCAGGCTTACCGCCTTCGCCAAGGCCTGCCGCCCGGGGATTACCGTGGCCCACCAGTTCTCCCCCGTGCTCCATGGATGGTATCTCGGACAGTCCCGGGGCATCGCCCAGGCCTCCGACTACGCCAGCGGAGACTTCTACGGCGAAAAATTGCAGCAGCGCTTCGCCGCGAAGGCCTTTGACGCCTACACCACCTCCCCCCCCTTCGAGTTCATGACCTCCCGCTGCGTCAGCCTGCGGGACCATACCACCGCCAAATCCCCCGTGGAACTGGAACTCTCCGCCCTGACCACCCTGGCCAACGGAGGCGCCTATTTCTTCATCGACGCCATCTCCCCTGACGGCACCCTCCACGCCCCCTTCTACCGCCTCCTGGGGGAAATCAACCAGCGGCTGGCCCCCTTCCGGAGGGCCATCCAGGAAACCCGCGCCAGGCTGGAGGCGGAAACCGGGCTCTTCTTCTCCATTACCTGCTGTGTGGATCGGGGGCTGGACGGCACTCCCCTGAAGAAATTCGACGGCGGCAGTTCCGACAACATGGCCGTCCGGGAGAACGAAGTGCTGGACGAGGTGCTGGGGACGGCGGAGGTGCTTCTACGGAACCACCATCCCTTCCGGGTGGTGGCCGAGGGGGAGACGGATTTCTCCTCCTTCCGGACCTTGGTCATGAACCACGCCACCTTCCTCTCCCCCGAGACCGCGGAGGCAGTGCGCGCGTTCGTGGCCCAGGGGGGCACCCTGGTGGCCACGGGGGATACCTCCCTTTTCACCCCGGAGGGAAAGGGAGGGGGGAATTTCGCCCTGGCGGAGCTCTTCGGGGTGGATTTCACCGGCGCCTACTCCGACCGGGTGACGTACTCCGGGGAGGAGCTGCTCTCCGCCTTCGGACGGGTCCCCCTGGTCCGCCCGCGCCCGGGATGCCAGGTGCGCTCCTGGCTCACCTTCCCGGATTTCCCCGTGGACGACCCCGTCCACTACGCCTCCATCCACTCCAATCCTCCCGGGAGCGTCACCTCCGAATTCCCGGCCCTTTGCGAAAATGCCTACGGCAAGGGGAAATGCCTCTGGATTGCCGCCTCCATTCTGGGCCGTCGGTGCCACTCCCAGCAGAGTTTTGCCGCCAGGCTCTTCCAGGAGGTACTTCCCCGGTTCCTGGTCTCCTCCCGGAACCTGCCTCCCTCCGCCGAAGTGACCCTCTTGAGGGAAAGAGAGGGAGACCGGAGACTCCTCTGCCTGGTGAACCTGCAGGATGAATTGCCTCCCATCCCCCTCCATGACGTCCAGATGACCCTCCGGCTCCCTCTCCCCGTCCGGCGCATCACCCGGGTGGCCTCGGGACAGGAACTCCCCTTCCTCGCCGGGGAGACGGCGGGGGAAATCAGCCTGCGGCTCCCCCTGGTGGAAAGGGCCGAGTTCCTTCTCCTGGAATCCTAATCCCGTCCCCCAGAAGAGCCAAGGCATTCAAGGGTGCCTGAAAACAAGGCACGCCATCGCCGGCGGCTTTTATGGCCTTGCGAAAAAGCCCCCCGCATCCTCCTCTCCAGGCTTCCTGGAGGGGGGCAGGGCGTGGGGGGCTTTCTCTTTTCCTGGGCAGCGGGCGGTTCAGGAAAGGCGTTCCTGGATGCGCTGACGGGTGGTTTCACAGAGTCCCTGGGCGTTGTCTCCCGCCTGGGGAAGGAGGGGGGGGAGGAAGGTGATGGTCACCCGCTTGCCCCAGGAGGGGAAGGTCTTTCCCCGGGGAAGCACTTGCAGGGGGCCTTCCAGGACCACGGGGACAATGGGGGCGTTGCGCTCCAGGGCGAGCTGGGCGAAGGAGGGCCGGAATGGGGCCAACTGTCCGTCCAGGCTGCGGGTGCCTTCCGGGAAGATGGCGATGGACTTGCCTTTTTCCAGGGCGAGGCTGAGGATTCCCAGGGTCTTCCGGAGGTCGCTGTTCAAATCCATGGGAATCATGTTGTGCCGCCGGGCGCAGAATCCCGTGAGCCCCCCGGTGATGAACTTGGCGGCGGCGTAGAAGTAGGTGTCCAGGAAGCGCCTCCTGTCCATGGCGATGCCCAGGTAGAGGCCATCCAGGGCGCTCTGGTGGTTGGGGGCGAAGATGCAGGGTCCCTGGGGGATGTTCTCCCGTCCACGCACCTCGATTCTGGAAATGGCGTGCAGGAGGAGGGAGCCCAGGCCGCGCACGAGACCGTGGGTCCAGGCGGTATGGGGCAGGGTGACGGGGGCGTCCTGGGCGGATTTCGCCTGGGCGGGGGCCTTCCCCTTTTCCTGGAGACATTGGGCCAGGGCCCGGGGGGTGGGATGCTGGGCCAGTTCTTCCGCCTGCAGGACATACCCATGCTGGCTTTCCAGGGTGCTCAACAAGGTGATTTTCGCCAGGGAGTCCAGTCCCAGGTCCAGTTCCAGGTGTTCATCGGGGCCGCAGGGGCGTCCCGTGAGCCCCTCCAGGCATTGGAGCAGGGTGCGATACGCCTCGGTATCGGGAGGGGGCGTGGCCTGGGCGCCCTGGGAGGGGGTGGCCTTCCCCCCCTGGAGTTCCTGGCGGATGAGGTGCCTCCGGAGTTTCCCCAGGCGGGTGCGGGGCAGGGGATGGTTCCAGAGGACGAGGTCGGCGATTCTCTTGTAGGAGGGGGAGTGCTGGTTGTAGGGCTCCAGAATCAGGTCCATCAGGGTCTGCCGGAGGTTGAGGATTCCCCGTTTGGCGATGGCCTCCATGTCCGGCACGGCGATGGCCACCAGGTGGCTTCCCCGCTCGGCGACGGCGCACTCCGCCATGAGCCCGGGGGCCTGGACCATCAGATGCTCCTCCAGGTCGGAGGGGTTGATGTTCTTCCCGTTCCCCAGGATGATCAATTCCTTGCTTCGCCCCGTGAGAAACAGGAACCCGTCCTTGTCCACATAGCCCAGGTCCCCGGTGTGGAGCCACCCCTCCCCGTCCAGCGCCTGGGCGGTCTCCTCGGGGCGGTGGTAGTATCCCTTCATCACATTCTTGCCCCGCACCAGGACCTCCCCGTCCTGGATTTTCACCTCGTTGCAGGGGATGGGGATTCCTGGGGAACCCGGGCGGACGCGCCCTGGGCGGGTGAAGGAAATCATGGGGGCGGTCTCCGTCATGCCATAGCCTTCCAGCAACTGGAAGCCCAGGGTGTAGAAATCCCGGATCATCTCCGGGGAGGCGGCGGCGCCCCCGCTGGCAATGTAGCGGATTTTCCCGCCGAAGGTCTTCTGGGCCTTGGCGAAGACCTTCCGGGAGAGGGACAGGGAGCGGCAGGCGCGGCACAGACGGAAGAAGAGGCGCCCAATCCAGGTGGCGTTCACCTTTTGCATCATGGCGTTGCGGAAGAGTTCCAGCAGACGGGGCACCCCGATGATGAAGGTGCATTGATGCTTCTGCAAGGCCTCCAGGATGGCCTGACCGTTCATCTCTGTGGCGAAGACCGAGGTCGCCCCGATGGAGATGGGCATCACCAGGCTCCCCATGAGGGGATAGGCATGGTGCAGGGGAAGCACCACCAGGACCCGGTCCTCCGGAATGAAGACCTCAATCTCCCGGGAACAGGATTCCGTGTTCGCCCGGATGTTGCCGAAGGTGAGCATGACCCCCTTGGGAGCCCCCGTCGTGCCAGAGGTGTAGATGAGAAGGGCCAAGTCCTCGTCGGGGCTCTCCCCCAGGGAATCCAGGGACTCCGGAGGGGTGAAGGGTGCCGCCTTGGACAGGGAGTCCAACGACATCACCGCCGGACGGCTGCCCTCGGGAAGGGATTCCAGGGCACGGGACAATTTCTCCATGGAACCACCGTCGCTCCAGACAATGGACGGCGCGCAGTCGGAGAGGATGAAGGCTATCTCCTCCGGCGTGGACATGAAGTCCACGGGCACCGCCACCCCGTGAATGTGCCAGATCCCATAGAAGGCCATGGCCCACTCCAGGCTGTTCCCCCCAAGAAGCACCACCCGGTCCCCCGTTTGCAGACGGGACGACATGAGCGCCGCCGTGTGCGCAATCCCTCCCGCAAACTCCTTGTAGGAAAGGTGACGGTCGCCGCAAATCAGGGCGTCCTTTTCCGCATGGGATAGCCAGCGCATGGGATGAATGGTTCCTCCAGCAAATAGGGTAAAAGAGACAAAAGGGAAATCCGGGAAGGACGCGCCCTCCCTGAGGGGAGTCCCTCTCCCTAGAAATAAACGTGCCAAAGAAAACCCCAGGGATGCGCCAGGGAAAAACCGGGAGTGGGGCAGGGGAAAATAGCCATTTTATGCATAATATATGTGCATTTTATGCATGTCGCCCGGGGATTTCTTTTCTTTAGGGGAGGCTGTCAGCGTCCTCTGCGGAGTCGTTTGGCCAAGGCGGTCTCCAGGGAGGAGCGAAGGGCCTGGGCCTTGGCGGTGGGCAGCCTTGCCTCTTCCAGGTATGCTTCCAGGAGGAGGGGGAGCTCCTGGGGGAATTGCAAGGGGCGTTTTCGGGAGAGGTAGAAGGCGGCGGAGGCCAGGTTTCTGGCGGCTCCCTGCAGGGGGAAATCCTGGAATCGGCAGGTGCGGTCGTTGTCGATGTAGGTGAAGGCGTTGGTGTGCGGGTCCAGGAAATAGTTTCCCGGGTGGGAGTCTCCGTGGACGAATCCGGCCCGGTGGAGTTTGGCCAGTTCCCGTCCTGTCTTTTGGAGGAGTTGGGAATGGTGTGGTTCGGGGAGGGGCGGGGTATCCAGGGTTCCGCAGAGGAGTTGGGAGACCAGGGGGCCCTGGGCGGCCTGGGTGACCAGGAGGTCGGTGGGCCTTCCCCAGGGCCACCAGGGGCGGTGCCGGGCGGCGAGAATCACTTTGGGGGCCTGGAAGCCGGCCTCTTCCAGGCACTGGGATATTTTGAGGATATGGATGGCCCGGGAGGGCCTCATGCGCCATTTCCAGGCATTGAGGAGGCCGTCCTTCCGTTCCGTCAACCCCTGGATGGTTTTCAGGAACCAGTCGGGCTTTCCGGGGCGGGGGAGCCTGGCGATGGAGCGCAGGGGGAGGGTCCTTACGGGGACGGCCTCCGTACCTTGGCTCCAGGAGAGGAGTTCCTGGAGGGGGATTTGCCCGGCCTCCTCCCCCAGGACATACCCCCTCCAGCCCTGGAGGTGGAAAAACTGGTATCCCCTTATGGACATTCCTCTCCCTCCAGGAGGCGGACGATGCTTTCCGCCCGTTGGCAGAAATCCTGTCGGCTGCCGTATTCCCAGGCTTTCTCCCGGTAGGCGGGAAGGTGTTCCAGGGCCTCGCGGAGCAGTCCGTCCATCTGCTCCTGTCGGAAGGGTTCCTGGAGCGGGGGGAGTCCGGCGGGGGAGACCAGGGGGGAAAAGCCGCAGACCTCTGTGCAAAGCACGGGCAGCCCATTGGAGAGGGCCTCCACAAGGACGGAGCCCGCCCCCTCCGAACGGGCGGGATGCAGGAGAAGGTCCGCCGCCAAGTAGAGGCCGCCTACGCTGGGACGGAGGGGCAGGGCCGTGGCCCGGGCCGGGGAGATGCCCGCCTTTTCCGCCATGGAAAGAAACTCCTTCGGGGCGCCGCGCCCCAGCAGGACCGCATGGCATTTTTCCCGTTCCCGGGGCGGCAGGGCGGCCAGGGCGGCCAGGGAGCGGTCCACTCCCTTGAGGCGCAGGTTGGAGGCCACCATCAGCAGGAGCCGGGTGTCGGGGGCGAGGCCCAGGGCCTGGCGTTCCCGTTGCCGCAGGGCAAGCCTCTCCTCCGGGCGTCCGGGGGGCAGGCTCCCAGGATCCATTCCCGGGGGAAGCAGGAGCAGTTTTTCCGGGGGCAGCCCATATTCCTCCTGGAAATCCCGTTTCTGCCGGGCGCTGATGACCAGGATGCGCCGGGTGCGGGGGGAGAGGAGGGCGGCTTTTTCCTGGGCCAGGAGGGCCCGGTAGCGGGGCAGCCACCGCAGGAACCAGCCCCCTTTGCGGCGCCGCATCAGCCTTCGCATGCACTCATCCCCCGCAAAATAGAACTCGGCGTCGGGGATGCGGTTCATGGCCAGGTCGTGGTCAAAGGACTCCTGGCGGCGCGTCCTTTCCACCTCCTTGGCAAAGGCGGCCATGCGGGAGAGGTTGCCCCAGCCCCGCAAGGGGGGCGTCAACCGGATTTCCAGGCCAGGGAGCGCGGGGCGCGGCCCCTGCCAGTCTGTGGTCAGGAAGACCACCTGGTGACCGCGCTGGCAGGCTGCCTGGGCAATGCGGAGGGCGTCCATCTGGAGTCCGCCTGCCATGAAATATCGGTAGAGGGAGAGGAGAAGGCGCATGGGAAATGGGCCGTCCAGGGAGGAGTGGACTCCCCCGCCGGGGCGTGCGGGTCACCAAAGGAGGTCTTCGGCGGGGAAGACAGGCCCCTCCTTGCAGGAACGAAGGTAGCGCCATCCCTCGGGGGAGGAGGCGTCCCGGGCCTTGACGACACATCCGAAGCAAGCCCCCACGCCGCAGCACATCCGCTCGTCCAGGCTGACTTCGCACTGGGCCTGGGGGGCCTGGGCGGCCATCTGGGAGACGGCCTTCAGCATGGGCATGGGGCCGCAGGCCTGGAGAAAGGCGTCCGGGGCCTTCCGCAGGGCCGTTTCCAGGAGGAGGGTGATGCGCCCCTGGAGGCCCAGGGAGCCGTCGTCGGTGGAGATTTCCACGGGGCATCCCAGGGAGCGGAATTCCCTTTCCAGGAGGATGTCGCCTTGGGAGCGGGCGCCCAGGAGGACCAGGGGGGCGTCGGCCCCCTCTTCCCGGCGTCTCCGGGCGGTGAAGAGCATGGCGGCGCAGCCGTATCCGCCTCCCAGGAGGACCAGGGGGCGTCCTGGGGCGGGGCGGGAAAAGCCGTGTCCCAGAGGGGCCAGCAGGTCCAGGGAGGCGCCGGGGGCGAGCCGGGTCATGGAGTCGGTGCCCGCGCCCACCACCTTGTAGACCAGGGTGAGGGTTTCCCCATCCTCCACATCGCAGATGCTGAAGGGGCGCCGGAGGATATGCCCTTCCAGGGCGGGCAGCCTGAGTTGCACGAACTGCCCGGGGGAGGCCAGCCGGCACACCTCCGGGGAACGGAGGCGCATGCGCCAATAGGCCCCCTGGAGATGTTCCTGGGAGAGGAGGAGGGCGGAGACTTGGAGGGGGGCGGAGGAAGGCATCAATGTCGTTTCCTGTTTCTTCTTTGTATGGCGCCGGCCTGGATGGCGTGGATTTGGTGCCGGTCCGGCCACCCCGCCTTCTTTGCGTAGCACTCCAGGAAAAGCAGGCTGGTTGCCTCGCCAAAGCGCTTCAGCAGGCTGTAGGCCATCTGGGCAAGGTTCCTCTGCTGCTGGAACTGGAGCACCAGGGGGGGGGGCGACCAGGTGCGGTCGTTGTCCAGATAGGCGATTCTCCGGGTATGTTCGTCGTAGCACAGGTTGCGCAGGATGCAGTCGCCATGGGCAAAGCCTGCCTTGTGGAGCCTGTGGATTTCCAGGGCGAGCAGTTCCGCCAGCCCTGTGGGAGTCATACCCTTGGGGAGGGCATCCCAGAGGTTGGGCAGGGGCAGTTCCTGGGTGATGAAGAGGTCCCGGGGGACCAGCCCCCGGCGGCGCCTCACGGCCAGCAGGGGTTTGGGGCAGAGGAAGCCCTTCCTGGCCAGGTCCTGGGAGGCCTCCCAGGCGTCCCTCGCCCGGGAACGGCGGAAGACCCACTTGCACCAGGAGAAGATGTCCCGGAAATGATAGCCCGCGTCGGTGAGCGCCCGGATGTCCTTCAGGTATACGACTCCCTTGGGGGTCTGGATTCTCCGCACGTCCCGGCTGTCATAGTGCACAACCATCTCCCCGGGATTCCGCTTGAGCCAGCGGTCCAGGTCCGAAAAGAGCGCCGCCCACTCTTCATCCGCCGCCAGGCCACGCCAGCCGTGGCTGTGAAAGGTCACCGACTTCTGGGACATGGTTGCTTCTCCTGAATGAGGGGGATTGGGTTATCTGCGGGGCCGCGGACACTGCCCTCGCACTGCAAGGGGAAGAACGAAGGAGCCCCGGGGACGGCGGCGGACGGCGCATCCCGGAAAAAAAGGCCTCGTGGAAGGGCGCCAAAGGAACGCCCCCCATGAGGCCCGGACAGCGACGGGAACAGTGGATTCCCCTTTTGCCTAGTTGGCGACAAACTCCGTGGGGGTCAGGCCAGTCGACTTGCTGATGGTTTCGCAGTGTCCGTCGGCGAAGGCGGCGTTGATGGAGTTGTTGTGGACCCAGGTGGTGTCGTCCGCGCTGAACTGGACGTATTTGTTGGCCTGGTTGTCATCCAGGACGTTGGACATTTCCGCCGTGTCGTGGGTCTTCTGGAGGTCGTTGCACGTCTTGTAGGCGCCGGCGATGGTGAGGGGGGCGCCGATGCCGTCCGCCCCCGCCAGGTAGGTGCAGTTGGCGTCGGTGACCAGGATGCAGCGGGAGGCGAACTTGATGCGGCTGTTCTTGGCGGAGCGGGTCTCCGTGGCGGTCCTGGCGCCGTCGGTGCATCCGCTTTCCGAACTGGTGAGCCCGTTCACGTCGGTGATGAGGGGATTGGAGGTGTAGGCGGAACTGACATTCTTGATGAAGTAGTCCTGTCCGTTGAAGTCACTGGAGGTGCAGTTCAGGACGCTCTTCTGCACCTGTTTGCCGTTGCAGTCGAAGGTGAGGCCGATGTAGGGGTAGATGGCGCCGCTCCATCCTGCGTCATAGGAGGTGGTGCCATCCTTCTGCTTGCTGTAGGCGGGGGGGAAGTAGCTCTTGTTGTCGTCGCTGAAGTTGATGAAGGCGACGGCGACGGACTTTTGGTTGCTGAGGCAGGAGGTGGTCCTGGCCTTGGCCCGGGCGCTGTTGACGGCGGGCAGGAGGAGGCCTGCCAGGATGGCGATGATGGCGATGACCGTAAGAAGTTCGATGAGGGTGAAGGAGAGGGTCTTTTTCATGGAGGAATCTCCTTGGTTGGTATGGTGGAGGCCGGAGTGGCCGTGGCTTTCCAAATCTACAGGATGCGTTGCCGTGGCGGGCGCCTTGTGCGGCCCGGGATGGGGGCACAAGGCCAGGCTGCACCTGTGCGCCAACAGACGCTGAAACGATGTCAATGTAGCCCCAGGGAGGGGTTTTTCACGGGGGAAAGGCGGGGATTTTGCGAGAAAATCCCCGCCTTTCCCAAATTTTCCCACGGGGGTCTTGGAGGGGGGCTACGGCGTCGATCGGGGGAGGCAGGGTATATTCTACGCTGTCGACGCGGAGGGAGGCCCTCTCTTGAGCCTCGCCGGTGTCCCAGGGGGCGGTTCCCCCTTGTTCCAGCCCCCTTTCAACCAAAGCCATTTTTGAAGGAGCCCCACGTTTATGGAAAAGTCGAAAGTCTATTTCACCGATTTGCGGACCAAGGCCTTTGGCAGCGGCCTGGCGGGGAAGATGGTGCAGCTGACCCGGGCGGCGGGCATGGAAAAACTCCCCTTCCCAGGGCACTTCGTGGCCATCAAACTCCACTTCGGGGAACTGGGAAACCTCTCCTTCGTACGCCCCAACTACGCCCGTGCCCTGGCGGACGAGGTGAAGCGCCTGGGGGGAAAACCCTATCTGACCGACTGCAACACGCTCTATGTGGGGCACCGGAGGGACGCCCTGGACCATATCGAAACCGCCTATCTCAACGGCTTCACCCCCTACACCACCGGATGCCACATCCTCATCGGGGACGGCCTGCGGGGAAACGACGACGTGGAGGTGCCGGTCAGGAATGGCGAACTGGTGAAGAACGCCCGCATCGGAAGGGCCATCATGGATGCGGATGTCTTCCTCTCCCTGACCCATTTCAAGGGGCATGAATGCACCGGCTTCGGCGGCGCCATCAAGAACATCGGCATGGGGTGCGGCTCCCGGGCCGGAAAGATGGACCAGCATTGCGATGAAAAACCCCAGGTCAATCCCCAGAAGTGCATCGGGTGCCGCCGATGCGCAAGAATCTGCGCACATGACGCCCCCGTCTTCGCTGACGGAAAGGCCAGGCTGGACCACGCAAAGTGCGTGGGCTGCGGACAATGCATGGGGGTCTGCCCCAAGGATGCCATCGAACCCTCCTCCGTCTCCCATCCCGGCTCCCTGGACAAGAAAATGGCCGAATACACCATGGCGGTCCTGGATGGACGCCCCCATTTCCATGTCAGCCTGGTGATGGACGTCTCCCCCAACTGCGACTGCCACCCCGAAAACGACGCCGGCATCGTCCCCAATATCGGCATGTTCGCCTCCTTTGACCCCGTCGCCCTGGACCAGGCCTGCGTCGATGCCGTGAATGCCGCCCCCATGGTCCCCAACAGCAAACTGGGAGACATGGCCAAAAAGAAGAAGGGGCCGGACCATTTCTCCACGGTCTCCCCGGGGACGAACTGGGAACTCCAGTTGGCGCATGCGGAGAAGATTGGCCTGGGCACCCGGCAATACGAACTGATCCGGGTATGAGACCCTCTTCCCTGCCTCGCCTCTTGCGGGACGGGAAAGGCAGGAAAGGCGCACAAGGCGTAGGAGGGGGGGCGCCTTTCCCCTGCGTCAATTCCTTGGGAGGGGGAAGCAAGGAGAATTCCAGAATGGAGAAGAGGCAGAAGCCAGACAAGGGAAATGCGGCATTCCAGGAGTTCGAGAGGGAGTTTCTTGCCGCACTGGGCAGGGATTTCAAGACGCCGGCCCTGGACCGCTTCAACCGCAGCCTGGTCCAAAGGGGGGCGGATGTCTCCTTTCTCAAGGACGCGGTCTTGGAAAAGCAGGAGTACCACCGCACCTATTTCCAGGTTTCCCTGGCGCGCCGGAAGGACGCCAGGGCTCAGTTCGCTTTCCTGGAGGAGAATTTCGACCTGCTCCAGGATTGGTGGCATGTGGACCAGCTGACCCAGTTCCTCCATAGGCCAACGCTGGAATTCGCCCTGGCAAAGGCGGCGGAATATCGCCAGGACCCCCGCCCCTATGTCCGCCGTTGGGCCTATGTCCTCTTCATCCCCGCCCTCCTCAAGGAACCAGGGGCGACGGAAGCCCTTCTCCCCCTTTTCCAGGACGACAAGGCATACACCGTCCAGATGGCGGAAGCCTGGCTCCTCTCCTTCCTGGCCGTCCAGCAGCCGGGAGCCGTTTTCGCCTTCCTGAAGGACGCAAGGCTCGACTATGCCATCGCCGGCAAGGCAATCCAGAAAATCTGCGACTCCTTCCGCATCCCCCAGGAGTGGAAGGCACGCTTCAAATCCCTGCGGCCGGCCCTGAAACTCCTTCCTTAGAGCCACATCGCCACGGAAAGGAAGAGGATATAATTGAATAACTTATTTATAATGAAATAGTTGTATTGCATCCAGGGGGATATTCCCTTCCCCCTGGACAGTTGGATGCCCCATCCCCTCCTTTTCCCAGGGGCATCTCCTTCCCTTGCGGGAAATCAGGCGATCCTTTCGAAATCCGCCGGTCCGTGCTTGCAGAGGGGGCAGACAAAATCCTCGGGGAGTTCCTCCCCATCGTAGATGTATCCGCAGATTTTGCAGACCCAGCCTTTTTTCCCTTCCGTCTGGGGCTTGGGCTTCACGTTCTTCTGGTAGTAGGTGTAGGTCATGGTCTCCACCTTGGAGAGCACCCGGGCCTCCTCGATGGAGCAGATGAACATGCCATGGGTCCCCAGGTCCACGTACTGCTCCACCTTCAGCGAGAGGAAGGAGTTCACATACTGGGCGAGGAAGACCAGCCCGTTGTCGGAGCGGTGCAGCTCCATTCCCTGGAACTTGTCCACGGTGCGCCCGCTTTGGAAGCCGAAGCGCTGAAAGATCTCAAAGGGGGCGTCGATGGAGAGGCAGTTGAGGTTCATCACGCCGGTCTGCTGGATGACGTGATGGGAGTAGTTCTGCTTGTTGATGGTGACGGCGACCCGGTTGGGGGTGTTGGTCACCTGGGTGACGGTATTCACAATGAGGCCATTGTCCCGCTGTCCGTCCCGGGAAGTGACCACGTAGAGCCCGTAGCCGATGTTGAAGAGGGCGGTGAGGTCGTTCTTGTCGGCGGTGGACTCCTGGAGGTTCTTGTAGTCCTGGCAGAGTTCCTCGGCCAGGTTTTCCAACTGCTGCTTGCTTTCGGCGGAGAGGGCGGAGTGGATGTGGACCGTGTTGGCGGCCATGCGGAGATTCTTGGCGTGGCTCAGGAGGCTGGTCATGACCTTGGCGGCCAGGGGGGCCCAGGAGCCATTTTCCACCAGGGCGACCGTCCGGCCCTGGAAGTTCCGTTCGGTGAGGTGGTTGATGAAAGTCCTCATGAAGGGGAAGATTTCCGCGTTGTAGGTGGTGGTGGCCAGCACCAGCTTGCTGTAGCGGAAGGCATCCTCCACCGCCTTGGACATGTCGCAGCGGGCCAGGTCGTGGAGAATCACCCGGGGCGCCCCCTTGCTCTTCAGTTTTTCCGCCAGGAGTTCCACGGCGGCGCGGGTGTGCCCGTAGACGGAGGTGTAGGCGATGACAATGCCCTCGCTCTCCACCTTGTAGGAGGACCAGGTGTCATAGAGGGAGAGGTAGTGCCCCAGGTTTTCCTTCAGCACGGGGCCGTGGAGGGGGCAGATGGCCTGGATGTCCAGCCCGGCGGCCTTCTTCAACAGCGCCTGCACCTGGGCGCCATATTTCCCCACGATGCCGATGTAGTAGCGTCGCGCCTCGTCCTCCCAGGGCTCCTCCACGTCCAGGGCGCCGAATTTCCCGAAGCCGTCGGCGGAGAAGAGGACCTTGTCGCAGGTGTCGTAGGTGACCATCACCTCGGGCCAGTGCACCATGGGGGCGGCCACGAAGGCGAGGGTGTGCCTTCCCAGTTCCAGGGTGCTCCCCTCCTGGACCACAATCCGCCGCTCCGCGTAGTCAGTGCCGAAGAAATTCTGCATCATGGTGAAGGCCTTGGCGGAGGAGACCACGGTGGTGGTCTTGTAGAGGTCCAGGAAATCCGCGATGTTGGCGGCGTGGTCGGGCTCCATGTGCTGGACCACCAGGTAGTCGGGGGCCTTGTCCCCGAAGACCCGGTGGACATTGTCCAGCCACTGGTGCTTGAAACGCCGGTCGACGGTGTCCATGATGGCGGTCTTTCCGTCCAGGATGGCATAGGAGTTGTAGGACATGCCATGGGGGACGGGATACTGGCCCTCGAAGAGGTCCACCTGGTGGTCGTTCACGCCAAGATAGAGGATGTCGTCGGTGATTTTCATGGGGGG
>JAEDNB010000181.1 GCA_016302725.1 Lentisphaeria bacterium | reverse complement strand
GTGAGGGGGCCCACGTTTTCCTTGACGGTCTGGGCGATGGGGGAGGGGGTGGGGGCCGCCGGGGAGGCCGGGGAGGCCGCCCCACTGGCGCGCTTCAACTCGTCGTCCAGGATGGCCTGGATTTCCTCCAGGCAGCCGCCGCAGCCGCCGCCGGCCTTGGTGTAGTAGGTCACCTGTTCCAGGGTGGTGAGGTGGTTTAGGCGGATGACCTCCCGGATCTTCCCTTCCGTCACCTGGAAGCATTGGCAGACCACACGGTCCTCCCCTTCGGCCTCCAGGGGCGCGGGCAGGTTGTATTCCGGGTGTTTCTTTCGCATGTCCGCCAGGGCCGCCTGGAAGGCCTCCATTCCCATGACCGAGCAGTGCATCTTGGCTTCGGGCAGGGAGCCCAGGTAGTCGGCGATGTCCTGGTTGGTGAGGCGTGAGGCGTCCTCCAGGGTCTTTCCCTTCAGGATTTCCGTCAGGGCGCTGGCGCTGGCGATGGCGCTGGCGCATCCGAAGGTCTGGAAGCGCGCGTCGGCGATGCGCTTCTTGTCCTCCGTCAGTTTCACGGAGAGTTTCATGGCGTCGCCGCAGATGATGTTGCCCACCTCGCCGATGCCGTCGGCGTCAGGCAGGATTCCCACGTTCCGGGGGTTTTGGAAATGGTCCTTGACTTTATCGGTGTAGTTCCACATGCGGGTTGCTCCTTTTGCGTCCAATATGGAAAAACCGCATCTCACCATGGGCGTGCAAGGCGGGATGCGGTTGAAGAGAGATGGGCCAATGCCAAGGGGAGGCTTTCTCCGGAGCCCGCCCTTCCGGAGAAGGGCAGGGCGGGGGGGGCTTCCCCGAAGAGGAAGGGGCGGAACCCTATGCCTCGGGCTTGGTCTTCGGCAGACCCCAGACCTTGTCGCCGTCCTTGAGGCGACCCTCCTTCTTCAGCTTGTCCACGCGCTCGAAGCGCTTCAGGACGTTGCGTTTCTCGCTGACGGAACCCTTGGTTTTCAGGCTGGGATGGATGGACATTTTGTGCTCCTGGAAAAGGTTATGGATTATGGGTATGGAATGTGTCTCGCAGTCGGAAAGCATACTATAAGCACCCCCCGGGATTCTGCAAGCAACGACTCCCCCTTCGGCGGAAGAGCCCCTCCACACTCTGCGGCCGCCCCACAAAAAGGGGAAAATCCCCAGTTTCCCAGGGAAAGTTGACAGAACGGCCTCCTTTCCGGGGAAATTATGACAAGACGGGAATATTTTTTTTGAAAAAATTCGGTTTTTGTCAATAAATGACCGGATTCGTTCGTTTCACAAAGGATACGTGCGGTTCAATACATCGTGTGTGACTGTCGTCCGTCCCTGGGATTCCCTGGGCGCCCTGGCTTGGCGGCCGGGCGCGGGCGGGCTTTTTGTCTGTCCGCCCCCTGGGGCTGGCGGAGGGGCGGACGGCGGCAGGCATCACGCAACCCCTTGGGAGTACCAGCTGTGATCTCTGACAACGATACCCTCAAACTTTACATGCAGAACATCATGCAGTACCGTCGGGTGACGACCTCGGAGGAGGTGCAGTTGGCCCGGCGGATTGCGGAAGGGGATGCAGAGGCGCGGGACGTGCTGATTAAGGCCAACCTCCGCCTGGTGGTGAAGATAGCCCATGATTTCAAGGGCAGGGGGCTTCCCCTTCTGGACTTGATCAGCGAGGGCAACATTGGGCTGATGCGGGCGGTGGAGAAATTCGACCCTGCCAAGGGGGCGAAGTTGTCCAGTTACGCGGCCTGGTGGATCAAGCAGTCCATGCGCCGTGCCCTTTCCAACCAGGCCCCCATCATCCGCGTGCCCACCCAGTCTGCCATGAAGATGGTGAAGATCCGCGCCGCCGAGACGCGCCTGACCCAGGAACTGGGTCGCGTGCCCACGGCGAAGGAAATCGCCGCCGCCTCCAATCTCACGGAGCGTACGGTGAATGGCCTGCGGGTGGGGCGCTCCACCACGGTCTCCCTCCAGGCCCCCCTCAAGCCCGGGACGGACGGGGAACTCACCGATGTCCTGGCGGACGAATCCACCGTCACCCCGGACCATCTGCTGGACGATGCGGAGATGATGGAGGTCCTGCAGCGGCTTCTGGACAGCCTGGACCGCCGGGAGCGGGAGATTCTGGACCTGCGTTTTGGCCTGACCACGGGGGTGCCCTGCACCCTGGAGAAGGTATCCGAGATGATTCACCTCACCCGGGAGCGTGTCCGCCAGATCCAGAACCAGGCCCTCATGGCCTTGCGCACCCTCATCAACGAAGAGTCCCGAGAAGAATTTTCCCGTGGCGGGAGCTCCAACCGCCGCATTGCTGAACTTTTGGAGAATATGGTGGCCCGCGCCACCGAACATGAGAAGGAAAGACAGAAGCCCGTCGCGGGGGTGAAGAGCGAGAGAACGCGAAAATGATTTCCGACAACGATACCATGAAGCTCTATATGCAGAGCATCAGCCAGTTCAAGCTGGTCACGGGGGAGCAGGAGAAGCAGTTGGCCCGAATCATTCAAGAGGGGAAGGAAGCGGCTGAAGAAGCCAAGAACACCTTGATCAACAGCAACTTGAGGCTCGTGGTGAAAATCGCCCACGACTTCAAGGGGATGGGGTTGCCTCTTTTGGACCTGATTAGCGAGGGCAACATCGGGCTGATGCGTGCGGTGGAGAAGTTCGACCCCGACAAGGGGGCGAAGTTGTCCAGTTACGCGGCCTGGTGGATCAAGCAGTCCATGCGCCGTGCCCTGGCCAACCAGGCCCGCACCATCCGGATTCCTGTGCAGTCCGCCAGCAAAATCGGCAAGATCCAGAGTGCCAAGAACCGCCTGGCCCAGGAGTTGGGGCGGGAGCCCACGGACAAGGAGATTGCCAATGAAATCAATTTGACGGAGCGGACGGTCATGGGGCTCCGCCAGGGGAAGGCCAGCACAATCTCCCTCTTCGACCCCATCCAGAGCGGGGCGGAAGGGGAGTTCAAGGACATCATCCCCGATGACAAGACCGTGGCCCCCAACGACATCATCCAGGATGACGAGATTCTCTCCCTGATGATGAAGATGGTGGACAAGCTTCCCGAGCGGGAACGGGTGATTCTGACCCTGCGCTTTGGGCTGGACGGGGGGAAGCCCAAGACCCTGGAGGAGGTCTCCCACATCATCGGGCGCACCCGGGAGCGTGTCCGCCAGATTCAGAACCAGGCTCTGGAACGCCTCCGTTCCGCCATCGAGGAGCAGAAGTCCATCGAGGAGGTGGCCAATGAGGCCGCCTTGGATGAGGACGACGACTTTTGACGTAGGTTCCCCGGCCCTGCGGGCTTTTCCCGGCAGGGCCATTCTTTTTCCCCGTCCTGCGTCCCTTCCTGGCCTCCCGGCTGTTTTGGGGGGCGGGAACGGGCAGGCACGCAAGCGCAGATTTCTATATCCCCACGGACAACAGGAGCAAGTCGATGCCCATTACGGAGATTTTGGAGGAGAACGCCCGGAAATACGGCCCGGAGGTGGCCCTGGTGGAAATCAATCCCCAGGAGATGGAAAAGCGCCATGCCTCCTGGCGGGAGTATTCCCTGATTGAGCCCAGCCCGGTGGATTCCTTCCGCTCCGAGATGACCTGGAGCCAGTTTGACGTCAAGGCGAACCGGCTGGCGAATTTCCTTCTGACCCGCCGTCTTCCCCGTGGGGCGAAGGTGGGGATTCTCCTGATGAACTGCCTGGAGTGGCTCCCCATCTATTTCGGCGTCCTGAAGAGCGGGTGCATGGCCGTGCCCCTGAACTTCCGCTATACCCCGGAGGAAATCCGGTACTGCCTGGACCTGGCGGATGTGGACATGCTCATCTTCGGGCCGGAATTCATCGGCCGGGTGGAGGCCATCTGCGACCGCCTTCCCAGGCCATGCACCCTCCTCTACGTGGGAGGGGACTGCCCCACCTTCGCCGAACCCTACTACAGCCTGGTCTCCCACTGTTCCCCGGAAGCCCCGGGGGTCTCCTTGACCGATGAAGATCCCGCCGCCATCTACTTCTCCAGCGGCACCACAGGCTTCCCCAAGGCCATTGTCCATCCTCACCGCAGCCTGGTTCATGCCTGCCTGGTGGAGCAGAACCACCATCGGCAGACCCGGGAGGATGTCTTCCTCTGCATCCCCCCCCTCTACCACACCGGGGCGAAGATGCATTGGTTCGGAAGCTTCCTGGTGGG
>JAEDNB010000180.1 GCA_016302725.1 Lentisphaeria bacterium | reverse complement strand
CTTCCGGGGAGGAAAGTCCAGACACCGCAGGGCAGGAAGCCCGGTTGAAAGGCCGGGTATCACGGGGAGACCCCGTGGTCAGGATAGCGCAACAGAGAAGAGACCGCCGGGGGATGCCGCAAGGCTTTTCTCGGCAAGGGTGAAACGGTGGAGTAAGAGCCCACCGCGTCATTTCGCAAGGGATGACGGCAAGGCAAGCCCCTTCCGGTGCAAGACCAAATAGGGAACGAGGCGCGGCCCGCGCCATGCGCAAGCACAGTTCCGGGTATCGGTCGCGTTAGATGAATGGTCGCCGGCCTGGGGGCGCGAGCCCTTCGGGCGCACAGAATCTGGCTTATCGTCCTGTCCACGCTTTTCCTTTCCCCTCCCTCCATCCCCCTTCCCTCCCCCATGCCACCGGCCCTTGACCAGACGCCGCCCGCCCCCCGATGCGGGAATGGCAATCTCTTCCAGACAGGCACGCCCATTGTGCCGGGGGTATGCCATGGGCGGTGCCTGATCCTGGCGGGTGACGAGGCCTTGCGGGAGACGCGCCTGGTGCGCACCGACGACCTGGCAGGGGAAGAGAGGCGTCTGCAGGAGGCGGTGGCCTGCGTCCGGGAATCCCTCCGCACTGGCGCGCGCCAGGTGCAGGAGGTGCTCACGGAGGTGGATGAAAATATCTTCGCCATGTACGAGAGCCTTCTGGAGGACCCCTCCCTCCTGGACCGCATCGGGAAATACCTGAAGGAGGGGCTCACCCTACCCTCGGCCCTCGCCCAGGCCTCCGCCTCCTTCCAGGAGGATTTCCAACGGCTCCAGGACCAGTATCTCCGGGAACGCCTGCTGGATGTCCAGGATGTCCTCCTGCGCCTCATGGACGCCGCCCGCAACGCCTCCCGAGGCAGCCTCCCCCAACAGGGGCTCCCCCAGGAGGAGGACACCCCCATCGTCCTGGTGGCCCGGGAACTCTTCCCCTCCCAATTCCTCTCCGCCCCCCTCCAGAGGGTCCGTGGCATCGTCTGCGAAACCGGCGGCCCCACCAGCCACTCCGCCATCCTGGCACGGGCCCTGCGCATCCCCATGCTGGTGGACGTCCCCGCCATCCAGGAACAAGTCACCACCCAGGACACCCTCCTGGTGGACTGCCGGGCGGGACTCTGCTATATCAACCCCTCCCGGGAACTGCTGGAACAATACCAGCTCGCCCTCCAGACCAGCCGGGGGGAGAACGCACAGCCAGACGCCCTCCCCCCCGTGGACGACGCCCCCGCCACCCTGGACGGCGCCACGGTCCACCTCCGGGGGAACATCACCCTCTTCAGTGAAATGCCGGCCCTCCATGCGGCGGGCATCCGGGAGGTGGGGCTCTACCGCACGGAGTTCATGTTCCTGATCCGCAACGCCATGCCGGACGAGGAAACCCAATGCCGCGTCCTGCGCCGTCTGGTGGAGGGTTCCTGCGGGGCGGACGTGGTGATCCGTGCGCTGGACATCGGGGGGGACAAGCCACTTTCCTACATCCAGTGGGACGATGAACTCAACCCATCCCTGGGCTGGCGCGGCCTTCGCTTCCTGCTCACCAACCCCGACTTCACCCGGGTCCATCTGCGGGCGATTCTGCGCAGCTGTCCCTCGGGGAGGGTGAAGTTGCTCTTTCCCATGGTCTCCGACATGGGTGACCTCCTCCGAATCAAGGGGCTGGTGCAGGAGGCCGTGGATTCCCTGAAGGCGGACGGGCTTCCCTTCGGGGTGCCTCCCCTGGGGATGATGCTGGAGACCCCCAGCGCCGCCCTCGCCCTGGAGCGCCTCCTTCCCCAGGTGGACTTTGTGAGCATCGGCACCAACGACCTGGTGCAGTATCTCTTTGCCGTGGACCGGGGCAACAGCCGGGTGGCCCAGTGGTATCAGCAATGCCACCCCATTGTCCTCCGCCTGCTGGGCGACATCCGCCGCACCGTGGAGAAATTCCCGGGGAAGGACTTGGAAATCTGCGGGGAGATGGCGGGGAACGCCACCATCTTCCCGGCCCTCCTGGGGGCGGGCCTCCGCAATTTCTCCATGAACCCGGCCGCCATCCCCGCCATCCGGGACCAGGTGCGGGAACTCAATCTGTCGGAATGCCAAAAACTCTATCAGAATATCTGCGGCACCGACACGGCGGAAGAGGCACAGCGACTGCTGAAGGAATTCTCCCGCTGACGACGCCCCCCGCGCGCACGGAACGATACGGCAAAGCCGCTTTTCTCCAGGAGGGCGGCGCCTTGAGCCTCCACGCCGCAGGGATAGCCCCCCGTCATAAAGAAAAGGCCCCCTCCGGCGCCGCCAAGGCTTGGCGGGACGAAGGAGGCCTCCTTCAGGCGGGCGCCAGGAAGCGATTGTCCCGGCGCCCATGGCCTTCCCCAAGGGTCACGGCTGGGGGGGCAGCTTGGCCAGGGCGGCCTGGATTTCCTCGTCCGAGGGGACATAGTCCTGCATGACGCCATCGTTGAACTTGCCGTAGGCGACCATGTCGAAATAGCCCGTGCCGGAGAGGCCGAAGAGGATGTTTTCGGCCTTCCCCTCCCGCTTGCAGCGGAGGGCCTCCTGGATGGCGCCGTAGATGGCATGTCCGCTCTCGGGGGCGGGGAGGATTCCCTCGGTGCGTGCGAAGGTCCTGGCGGCTTCGAAGACCTGGGTCTGGGAGACGGCCATGGCCTCCAGGATGCCCTGGTCGTGGAGTTCGGAGAGCATGGTGCTCATGCCATGGTAGCGCAGCCCGCCCGCATGGATGGCGGCGGGCATGTAGGAGGCGCCCAGGGTATACATCTTCGCCAGGGGGCAGACCCTGCCCGTGTCGCAGAAGTCATAGGCATACTTGCCCCGGGTGAGGGAGGGGCAGGCCACGGGCTCCACCGCCACGTAGCGGCATTTCCGCTGTCCCCGGAGGGTATCGGCCACAAAGGGGGAGATCAGGCCGCCCAGGTTGGAGCCTCCGCCGGCGCATCCCACAATCACGTCGGGGAAGATGCCGTATTTTTCCATGGCCTTCTTGGCCTCCAGGCCAATGATGGTCTGGTGCATCAGGACCTGGTTCAGGACAGAGCCCAGGACATACCGGTATCCCGGAGTGGTGACCGCCCGCTCCACCGCCTCGGAGATGGCACAGCCCAGGCTCCCGGTGGTGCCGGGGTTCTCCGCCAGAATCTTTCGCCCAATCTCCGTGGTCTCCGAGGGGGAGGGGGTGACATCCGCGCCATAGGTGCGCATCACTTCACGGCGATGGGGCTTCTGCTCGTAGGAACACTTCACCATGAAGACGTGGCAGTCCAAGTGGAAAAAGGCACAGGCCATGGAAAGGGCGGTGCCCCACTGCCCCGCCCCCGTTTCCGTGGTGACCCCCTTCAAACCCTGGGCCTTGGCATAGTAGGCCTGGGGAACGGCGGAGTTGAGCTTGTGGCTCCCCGAGGTGTTGTTCCCCTCGAACTTGTAGTAGATGTGAGCAGGGGTGTCCAGCGCCTTCTCCAGGAAATAGGCCCGCACCAGGGGGGAGGGGCGGAACATCTTGTAGAAGTCGAAGACAGGCTGGGGAATGGGGATGAACTCATGCTCTTCGTCCAATTCCTGCTTCGCCAACTCCTCGCAGAAGACCTGGGAAAGTTCCGCCAGGGTCATGGGCTGGCCAGTGCCAGGGTTCAGGAGGGGAGCGCACTTGCCGGGCATGAGCGCCCGCAGATTATACCAGGCGGTGGGCAGCTCTTCTTCACTCAAGTAGGTCTTGTAGGGAATCTCACGGGACATGGTCTTGGCTCCTTGTTGAATCGGGGGAAGGGATGGGGAGAAGAAAAAAAGGGGACGGCTGGCAGGAAACAAAAAAGCCGGGGCGACGGCTGGCAGGGGCTCCGTCACTCCGGCTCTCTTCGTGGGAGGGGGAAAAGCAAAGACGGAAGGCAGGGAAGGAAACCCTCACCGCTCTTCCGTCACGACTCCATGTTCACTCGCCTCCACATCAACAAAGACCGGTCGTGACGGAACTTCGCCACCACCAGTAAAAGTCGACAGGATGATACGAGAGGTAATGCATTTTCGCGTTCCCAGGGATAAGGAATGGCCTTAAGATAACCCCATCCCACACATTTTCCAGGACAATCCACCCTTTTTCATCCCCCTCCGCTTCCGAATGCCCGCGCCAATATTGTAATAACCACTTTGCTTCAATTTGGTTATAGATTTCTAGATCCCTAGATTTCTAGAACCAAACGACTTAACGTAAAAGGAACCC
>JAEDNB010000179.1 GCA_016302725.1 Lentisphaeria bacterium | reverse complement strand
TGAAGCGCCGCAAGCGCAGCCGTTGCAAGAATGGCCACCGCCAGGACATGACCCGGCTGACGGTGAAGGAAATCGTGGGCGCCTAGCCCATGATGGCGGTCCCCTCCCCAGGCACTCCCCAGGGCGGGGGACGCCGCCACCACCCCACACTTCCCGGCCACCCCGCCCCCGCATGACGCGCCCCTCCGGGCCGATGCCCCGGGCGGCAGGCCGCAGCATTGCAGGGCACGAGCGCACTCCGCTTCGTGCCTTGTTTCTTTTTCCGGCGCGGGAACGCTGCCTCCCCCGCCGACGCCCCCTCCCCCCACACTCCTCCACCACGGAAATGCAAAACGCCTGGGACATTCTGGCCGAACGAGGCTTCATCTACCAGTCCACCGACGCCGACGCCATGCGGAAACTGCTGGGCGAAGGCCCCCAGACCTTCTACGTCGGCTTCGACCCCACGGGCAATTCCCTCCACATCGGGCACCTCCTGCCCATCATGGCCATGCGCTGGCTGCAGAAATGCGGGCACCGCCCCCTGGCCCTGGTGGGGGGCGGCACCGCCATGATTGGCGACCCCTCCGGCAAGATGGAGGCCCGCCCCATCATGACCGTGGAGACCATCGACGAAAACGTGCGCTGCATCCAGGGGCAGCTGGGGCGCTTCCTGGACTTCGGGGAGGGGAAGGCGCAGATGGTCAACAACGCCGAATGGCTGCGGAACCTGAAATTCCTGGATTTCCTCCGAGACATCGGCTCCCTCTTCAGCGTCAACCGCATGCTCACGGCGGAATCCGTGAAAATCCGCCTCCAGACCTCCCTCTCCTTCCTGGAGTTCAGCTACCCCCTCCTCCAGGCCTTTGACTTCAACCACCTCTGCCAGGAGCACGACTGCCGCCTGGAATTCGGCGGGCAGGACCAGTGGGGCAACATCGTGGCCGGCGTGGACCTGACCCGGCGCCTCCAGCAAAAGGAGGTCTTCGGGGCCACCTTCCCCCTCCTCCTCAAGTCCGACGGCACGAAGTTCGGCAAGACCGCCGGCGGCGCCGTCTGGCTGGACCCCGCCCGCACCGCCCCCTTCGAATACTACCAGTTCTGGCGCAACGTGGAGGACGGCGACGTGGCCAAGTTGCTGGCCTATTTCACCGCGCTGCCCATGGAGGAGGTGCGCCGCCTGGGGGCCCTTCCCTCCCCCCAGATCAACCGGGCAAAGGAAATCCTGGCCTACGAGGCCACCGCCCTGGCCCACGGACCCCAGGTGGCCGCCCAGGCCTACCTGGCCGCCTGCACCCAATTCGGCTTTGCGGACCCCAGGGGGGAGATTCCCACCTCCTCCGCCGTCGCCAAAATCACCCCGGAACAGGCCAGCCAGGCCATCCCCTCCGTGGAAATCCCCCGGCAGGAAATGGCCCAGGGCATGGGACTGCTCACCCTGATGGTCCGGGCGGGGCTCTGCGCCTCCAACGGCGAGGCCCGGCGCCTGGTCCAGGGCGGGGGATGCTACCTGGGGGACACCCGGCTCCAGGACCCCAGGGCCACCCTCACCCTGGACGATTTCCCCGAATCCGGGGAGATCATGCTCCGCGCCGGCAAGAAGACACGGAAGCGCATCGTCCTCCAGTAACCCCCTCCCCACACTCCCCACACTCTGCAAATGCCGGAAATGATTGACCCACGGGCGGCCATCCAGGAAGGGGCCACCATCGGAAAGAACGTGACCATCGGCCCCTTCGCCGTCATCGGGAAGGAGGTCACCATCCAGGATGACTGCGTCATCGGCCCCCACGTGAACCTCACGGGCAAGACCTTCATCGGAAAGGGCACCCGCATCCACTGCGGCGCCAACATCGGAGACGAACCCCAGGACGTCCACTACCATGGACAGCCCTCCGCCACCCGCGTCGGCGAGGAGTGCGTCATCCGGGAATACGTCACCATCCACAGGGGAGTGGAGGAGGGAAGCGAAACCACGGTGGGCAACCGGGTCATGCTCATGGCCTTCACCCACCTGGGGCACAACTGCCAGGTCCAGGACAACGTCATCATCGCCAACGCCAGCCTGCTGGCGGGGCGGGTGGAGGTGGGAAGGGGCGCCTTCATCTCCGGCGCCAGCCTCGTCCACCAATTCTGCCGCATCGGCACCATGGCCATGGTGGGGGGTGGCTCCCGCATCGTCCAGGACGTGGTCCCCTACGGCATTGTCCAGGAGAACGCCATCCAGGGCATCAACGCGGTGGGGTTGCGCCGCGCCGGATGGGCGCCGGAGACCATCAACGCCATCAAGGAGGCGGTGAAAATCGCCTGCCTCTCCGGACTCAGCCGCCCCAACGCCCTGGAGAAGATTGCGGCGGAGCTGCCGGACCTCCCCCAGGTGCGCCTCTTCCGGGAGTTCCTGGAAAACACCCGCCGGGGCCTTCTCACAGGGTCCACCCCCGGCTGATTCCCGCCAACTGTGCTATATTCCAGCATTTAACGAAGTTTTCCGCCCCTGGTGCCCTCCCCCATGTCAAGACTCGCTGAACTCCAACGGAATACCCGGGAAACCCAAATCCGACTTGCCTTGGATTTGGACCGCCCCCCCCTGGAAAACCGGATGGACACCGGCGTACCCTTCTTCGACCATATGCTGGACGCGGCCTTCCGGCATGGAAGGCTCCACCTGGTCCTGCAGGCGAAGGGAGACCTGGAAATCGACGCCCACCACACCCTGGAGGACACGGGTCTGGCCCTGGGCCAGGCCCTGAAAACCGCCCTGGGGGAAAAGCGCGGCCTCCGGCGCTTCGGGGAAGCGACCATCCCCCTGGACGAGGCGCTGGCCCGGGTGGTGGTCGACCTCTCCGGAAGGCCCCACCTCTCCTGGCGCTGCCCATTCCCCGAGGCCACCGCCGGGGGCGTCAGCTGCATGCTCTACCACGAGTTCTTCCAGTCCCTGGCCAATGCCGCCGCCATCACCCTCCATGTGGACCTCCTCGCAGGAGAGGAAATCCACCACTGCCTGGAGGCCATCTTCAAGGCCTTCGGCAGGGCGCTCCGGCAGGCGGTGGCCCGGGATCCTGAAATGGCCCCGGAGGAAACCCCCTCCACCAAAGGCGTGCTGGAATAAGCCTCCACCGCAACGCCATCCCCCCTTTCCCCTACGATTAAACTCCCCCCTACCATGCCTGACAGCAATCTCCCCTTGAGCACCCTGCGACACTCCGCCGCCCACATCATGGCGGCCGTCGTGGCGAAACTGTGGCCCGATGCAAAATTCGACATCGGCCCCGCCACCGCAGATGGTTTCTACTACGACTTTGACATGGAGCACCACCTGGGCCCCGAGGACCTGAAGGAAATCGAGACCCGGATGCGCAAGATGATTGGACAGAAGGTCCCCTTCGTCCGCTCGGAGGTCTCCCGGGAGGAGGCCAGGGCCCTTTTCCAGGAAAAGGGGCAGGCCTACAAGCTCTCCCGGCTGGAGGACATCCCCGAGGGCGAGACGGTCTCCCTCTACACCTGCGGCGATTTCACCGACCTCTGCCGAGGCCCCCACGTGGAAAACTCCTCCCAAATCGGCGCCGTGAAACTCACCGGCATCGCCGGCTCCTACTTCCGGGGCGATGAAAAGAACAAGATGCTCCAAAGGGTCTACGGCACCGCCTTCCCCTCCAAGCAGGAACTGGACCAGTACCTCCAGCAGGTGGAGGAGGCAAAGAAACGGGACCACCGGAAAATCGGCGTGGAGATGGAACTCTTCTCCACCCACGAGGAAATCGGCCCGGGCCTCATCTCCTGGCACCCCATGGGCGCCCGCATCCGCAATGTGATCGAGACCTTCTGGAGGGACGCCCACTACCGCAACGGATACGAACTGGTCTACACTCCCCACGTGGGACGGGCAAACCTCTGGGAAACCTCCGGGCACCTGGGCTTCTACAAGGAAAACATGTACTCCAGCATGGACATTGACGGAGACCCGTACTACGTCAAGCCCATGAACTGCCCCTTCCACATCATGATCTACAAGACCAAACCCCGCTCCTACAGGGAACTGCCCTGCCGCTGGGCGGAGTTCGGCACCGTCTACCGCTACGAAAAGGCGGGTGTCCTCCACGGCCTCATGCGCGTCCGGGGATTCACCCAGGACGACGCCCACATCATCTGCACCCCCGAGCAGATCATGGAGGAAATCCGGGAGGTGATCCGCTTCTCCATGTACATCTGGAGATGCTTCGGCTTCAAGGATGTGAAGGCCTATCTCTCCACCCGCCCCGCCAAGGCCG